>DATEGN010000055.1:0-19069 GCA_035280125.1 Gemmatimonadaceae bacterium
GGCCGCCGCTTTGTAATGCTTGATCTGCTTCCATTTACTATGACCAGCCATACTCAGCTCGGTTCGAGGATACGAGTCGAGGTTTCTCAGGACCAATATAGCTCTTCACCCGTTTTCGGCGCTCATAGGACAAGGCACGGACAAACACGGACACCACAACCGGCCGGTTGTGGTATCCGTGTTTGTCCGTGCCTTGTTCGTGCTTACGCTTTTGCCCAACGAGCTAGGGCCCGAAGCGAACCGCCAACGCTGCCCTGAATCCGCCGAGATCCGCTGTCCCGTCGACGGACGCGAAGCGACCAAAGGTGTAGCCCGCGCTCGGTGTGATTGCGAAGCCACCCGCGTCAACGCTATAGCGCAAACCGAGCGTGCCGAGCGTGCTCGTGTTCAGGTTCTCCTGCGTCCAATTTCGCAGCTCGACAGAGGGCTCGATCACTCCGCTCATGGCGCGGAATCCCAGCCCGACCAGGACGTTTGCAATGTTCTCGGGACCCGTGCGCTCACCGGTGAAGATCGCGCCGGAACGGCGATAGAGATCCCAGGCGTTCACCAGAAGATTCGCGCCGCCGACGGTGTTGTTGAATCCTGTCTGCGTGATGTAGCGATCGCCCGTGTTGTAGATCGACCCGCCAATATTATCGTCTCCGAATTTCGAGTATGTGAAACCAATGGCGAACCGTCCCGTGCCGAATGGATGGTCAAGTCCAATGCGTCCGCGATACTCGTTTCCGGGCTGAAACTGCGGCTGTGCGCCGGTGTTGTCCACGAGCGGCTGATACGAAGCACTCTTTCGCAGGCTTCCGCCGAAGCCAAGGTTCCAGTCCCCGAGTGGGCGCGCGACGGCAATACCCGCTGTGGCGCCAAATCCTGTTCCCATGTTGGAAAGAGGAAACGCGAGAAAATCGTTGCCAATGCGGAAAGCAGCGAGCTCCTCTGCTTGCGCCGCCGTTTCCTTCCCCGTGGGGATGTTCACACCGGCGGTGAGAACGACGAAGTCCGTTCCGAGGCTGAGGTTGCCTCGGACTTGTGTGTCCGTCAGTCCGCTCACGTTGCTCGCCTGCTCCGTGCCAGTGCCGTTAGGCTGCACTCGTGCCGAGGCGTAGGCCGTGCCGACGTCGAAGCTGAACGAGGACGAAACCGGAATCACGACAAAGATCGGTAGCGCGAACTCAGAGATCGTCTCGTTTACCGGAGACTTGATTTGATACTGAACGAACTGCGGTGCCGCACGGACATTCGAGTCGTAGATGGACTGCGCCGCGGCCGTTGCGGCGAACGTCATGCAGAGCGTGGCGGCGCTGATCAGTTTGCGCATGGTCATCACCTCACGGACGCTTGACGACGATTTCAATCCGTGCCGTCTTCTGGCTCGGATTGTCTACTCCCGTACCTTCGCCTGCCGGATCACGTAAGGGAGGACCGGTGAGCGCGCCCGACGCATCGGTCGCCGCGCCCGCCGCGGAGGGATTGAGATCCCCGGCGACGCCAAGCGCGGTACTGCTTTCGCTTCCCGTGGCGACCGTGCCTAACGCGGCCTGATCGGCGATGCGTCCTTCGGCACTTCCCGCGAGGTTGCTTTCGATCGACCGCGAGTTGAGCTGGTTGCCGGCGATGATGAGGTTCGTCTGCTGACTTTTTGCTTGTGCGGCGGCAAAGCCCGGATCGAGACGAGTCGCTTCCTGATAGAACGTTTCAGCGCGATCGAACTGCCCTTCGTCTTCGAGCACAAGGCCTCGGCTGTACGCAACGAACGCCGCCAGCGAGCGCGTGGGCCGCTGTTCGATGGCATTTCGCTCGGCCGTCGTCAGCGTCACTCCGAGCTGCTGAAAGAGTCCGAGCGCAATGTTCTTCTCCAGCGTCAGCAGCTGATCGAGTGCGCGATTGTCGTTCGTCGCGCCGGCAACGCGCGTTGTCGGTACATCGATCACTGCCGCATCCACACGAAGATCCTGGCCTTGCTGCAGAATCGAGCCCTGCACGAGACGCCCAGCCTGCAGAATTTTTCCGGCGCGTACGCTACTCGTCGAATCCGTCGCCCCCGATCGTTGGAGCTTGATCTCATCTAGTACTGCCTGAAGCCGGAGTCGCTCGACCACGGTAAGCCGCGACGAGCGAGCGAGGTCCGTGGTCAGCAGTTCCGCCAGGCCACGCTCGAGAGGCTTCAACGAGGTGTCGGCACCGCTGAACGCGAGAGGCAGCACGGCAACCACGTTCGGCGTTCCCGGAACCTGCGCGAGCCGCTGTTCGTCACGAACCTCAGCGCGGGCTGTCTCCTCGAGCTGCTTGCGCTGCAGCGCCGCCAGTCGCGCTTCGAGCGCTCGGCGGACGCGACTCGTGCGCCCGTACTCGACATAGGACGCATATGCAGCACGCGCCGCGGCGAAGTCGTTTTGACCTTCGGCCGTTAGGCCAAGGTAGAGGGCGGCGGTCCCGTCACGCGGATTGAGCTTCCTCGCCTGCTCGAGAGCGCTCCGTGCTTCCGATAGCTTTCCGGATTTGTAATACGCGATGCCAAGTGAACGCAGCACGGGCTCCGATTGCGGATTGCTCGAACGTTCACGTTCGAGACGGGCGATGGCCTCCGGCCCAGCAGCAACGCCTCCCGCTGTCGCGCATGCTGCCGCGCCTAACGCGAGAGCACAAAAGCAGAATGATCGAATCATCTTCCTCATGGAACTCCTACCGATCGGGATCCAGCATGTCCTCGAAGCGCATCCACTGCGCATAGAAATAGAGATCGACGTAGCCCACGCTGCCGTGGCGGTTCTTCCGCACCAGAAGCTCCGTCGCGCCCTCGATGTCCCGCGCTGTGTCGTACATGGCTTCGCGATACAGCGCGAGAACGACGTCAGCGTGATGCTTCACTGCGCCGAGTGCTCCAAAATCGTCGAGTTGCGGCCGTCGATCAGGGCGGGCACCAAGCAATGGAAGCTGCGCCGTCGCCAATATGGCGATGCCCGCGTCCAGCGCCAACGATTTTAATGCACGGATTGCGGAGGCCTGTTCCTCGGCTGCGTCGCGGCGTCCCGCGCCGATTCCTTGAAGGCCGTCGATGATGACGAGGTCGGGGACGCCAGCTTCATCCCACCCCTCGGGCAAACCGTCCGGGCAGTCGATCGCGAGTCGTCCAAATCTCGGCAGCCGCTCACGCAGTCGCACGACCGCGGCCCCGACGCGGGCTCGCGCCAGTTCATCGAGCGTTCCTTGACGCAGCTCATCGATGCGAACGCGTCCCTCCATTGCGAGAACGCGCTCCATCAGGCGCTGTTGCGTCATCTCCGCCGAGAAATAGCCGACGGAGTGACGCCCAGCAGATCGAAGCGCGATCGCGAGCGCGAACGCCGACTTCCCGCTCCCTACGTCGCCGCCAAGCACGGCGAGATCGCCGCGTCGCAGTCCGCCGCCGAGGCTTCGATCGAGACTCGCAAACCCAGTGGTGATCGTGTCGGAATCGGGGCCGCCTTCGGCAATGGCGTCGATCTGGCCGAGCAGCTCTGGTAAGGAGGAGGCCGTGGTGTCGGAAGGAGTCGGCTGTGACTCGCCTTTTGAGGTCATGGCGAACAATGTGGCAGGAACAACTACTTACCAAAAGCGCTTGCCAGGCGATCGAGCTCCAGCCGTGCTGCGGCGTCGAGATAGGCGTCGACTGCGCTGATGGCATTTGCCAACGCTACGGAGACGTCGGCGAGATTGCCCGCCGTTGCGTCCGCAAGTTTAGTCAGGGGCGCACGCACCGCTGTCGGCAGCGCGACGCTTCCTAGCCAGCCGCGCGCGGCCGCCGATCGCTCGACTCGCGCTGTGAGGGCAAGCTCTCTTTGAGGAAGACAATCGTCGACGAGACGCGCGACGAGAAAGGTGGCGAGCGCCACCTCGCGTGGTCCGCCGAGCGCTGCGCGTCCCGCGAGTCCCGCGAGCGCGCGAAATCTGAAGACGGGCGGCGTCAATCCGTACGGCAGCGCCGCTGAGGCGAAAGAGCCTTGCGAAGCAGTCACGCGAGCAATCTTGCTCGCTTGCCTTCGCAAGAAAAGCCTACCTGGAGTCGCGCGCGGTTTGCGCACGTTGCAGATGGTACTCGCGGGCGCGCCCTACGGCTACATTCTCCCGGCATGGCAGCGAACGGGAAGTCCGTGCTCTGGGTGGACGATGAAGCCGAGCTTCTCGAGCCACACCGCATGTTTTTGCGGGATAAAGGGTTCAGCGTCGAGTCGGCGACCAACGCGGAAGATGGCGCCGAGCTGCTGCGTCGGCGCCCGTTCGATCTCGTGCTGCTCGATGAGCAGATGCCGGGCAAGCGCGGCCTCGATGCCTTTCGAGAGTTCCGGGAAATCGCCCCGAACCTCGATATCGTGATGGTCACCAAGAGCGAAGAAGACACCACGCTCATGGAAGCGCTCGGTGCCGAGGTCAGCTCGTACATGGTGAAGCCAGTCACGCCGCGACAAGTCTACGCAGTCGTCGCGCGGTTGCTCGAGGGAACCCGCATTCATCATCAAGCGCTCGCACGACGGTTTGTACAACGTTTCCGCGAGCTGCAAGCTGAATCTTTTCGCGATCTCGACTGGAGAGGGTGGATCGACCGATTTACCGAGCTCACGCAATGGGACCTCGATCTCGTGGCCGCCGGCGAGACGGGGCTCACGGAGACGCTTCGCGGACTCTATCCGGACATGCGGCGCGAGTTCGCGAGCTTCATGCGCGGCGCATATCCCCGATGGGTCAGCAACCTCGCGGGCGATCGTCCGCCTTTATCCGTCGATGTCACGCACGAGTTTCTGCTCCCGATAATCGAACACGATCGGCAGGCGCTTTTTGTGGTCATCGATTGTCTTCGGCTCGACCAATGGCGATTCATCGAGCCGAGTCTCACGACGCTGTTCGAGATCGAGACGACTCACTATTTCTCCATCCTTCCAACTGCCACGCCATATTCGCGCAACGCGCTCTTCAGCGGTCTGTTTCCGTGCGAGATCGCGGCGCGATTTCCGGACTGGTGGGGCGAGCGTGAAGACGAGACGCTCAACGCGCACGAGCGCGAGCTGCTCGAGGCGCAGCTTGTCGAGCTCGGGAAAAAGATTCCCATCCGCTACGAGAAAATCTCGTCCGCTGGTGAAGCCGACGACCTCGAGCGCCGTCTCGGCAGCTTTTTCGCCGCGGAGGGAATCGGTGCGTGTGTGTTCAACTTCATCGATCTGCTCACGCACGGCCGCTCCGAGTCGGCGATTCTCTATGAGGTGGCGCGCGACGAAACCGCGCTGCGTGAGCTCACTCAGCAGTGGTTCCGCCGGTCGGCCGCGTTTTCGTTGCTCAACGAAGCGGCGCGTCGAGGCGTGAAAGTGCTCGTCACGAGCGATCACGGTTCCATCCACTGTCAGACGCCGGCGACGGTATTCGCCAAGCGCGACGCAACTCCGAATCTGCGCTACAAGTTTGGCGAGGATCTGCGGTCAGAGAATCCTGATTATGCACTGCTCTTCCCCAATGAGGACTCTCTAAAGCTTCCGCGACGGGGCCTCGGGGCCAACACGCTGCTCGCTACCGGTGATACCTTCTTTGTGTATCCAACGAAGTTGCGCGAGTATCAAAGCCGTTATCGCGGCTCATTCCTCCACGGCGGCGTCACGCCGGAGGAATGCATCCTCCCCATCGCGCTGCTCAGCCCGCGCTGATGTATAAACGTCTCCTCCGATTCCTCCGCCCACACTCCGGACGCATGCTCGGCGCCATCGGCGCGAGCGCGCTTGCCGCTGTTTTCGACGCGTATTCCTTCTCGCTGCTCATTCCGTTCCTCGATGCGCTGTTCGGGATGCCGTCGCTCCTCCCGGCGAACTCGGGTTGGCTCACCGCGTTCCTGAATCGCACCATCGGCATGCTCCTCGATCCCGCCGACAGAATGGGATCGCTTCAGGTCGTGATCTTCATCATCGTGATTTCGGTCGCGATCAAGAACTTCTTTGTCTGGTTAGCGGGCAATCTTGGCGCGCAGTTACAGGAATACGTGACGCGCGACGTGCGCGATGCTGTCTACACGCACCTGCAGCGCCTGCCTTTGGGTTTCTTTGCGCGCACCAAAGTCGGCCAGATCATCTCACGAGTCATCTCCGACACGACCCAGGTCAAAGCGGTCATCACCACACTGGTGACGCAGTCGTTTCAGAGCGCCGCGCTGGTTCTCGCCTACATCGCCGTTCTGCTGTCCACGTCGCGCCAACTGACGCTCATCGCCCTCGTCGTTGCCCCGCTCGTGATCGGTGCTCTTCAGCCTTTGCTCAAGCGCTTGCGTCGAGGTTACCGCCGACTTGGCGATGATTACGGCGAGATGACCAGTGTGCTCCAGGAAGCGGTCTCCGGCGTCCGGCTCGTCAAGTCCTTCGGCGCGGAGCCGTACGAAGAGGGTCGATTCCTCCAAGCGAGCTACCGCTACTCCGATGGGCTGATGCGTATCACGCGCGTGGCTTTCCTGGCACAGCCGATCACCGAATTCCTTGGCACTCTGGTGGCCGTTGCGATCCTATGGATTGGTGCACGGATGGTGCTCGTCGGCCACACGCTTCAGGCCTCGCAGCTGATCACCTTTCTCGTCATCGTTATGCGGCTGCTGCAACCGCTGAAGCAACTCTCGCAGATGCCGACGACTGCGCAGCAGGCGCTCGCCGCCAGCGATCGCCTCTTCGAGATTCTCGACGCCCAGACGGAGTTGACGACCGACAGGGGTACTCGCACCGTGGACGGTTTCCGCGATTCCGTGGTGTTCGAGAACGTCTCGTTCGCCTATGAGTCCGAGCCCGTCCTCAGCGATGTTGATTTCACCGCACGGAAGGGCGAGGTCCTGGCCCTCGTTGGGCCGAGCGGGGCGGGGAAGAGCACCCTGGTGGATTTGATCCCACGTTTCTACGAGCCAACGGCGGGCCGCATCTGCGTCGACGGTGTCGATGCACGCGACATCCAACTCTCGTCATTGCGAAGCCTAACGGGAATCGTCAGCCAGGACACTGTGCTCTTCAACGACACGGTGACAAACAACATCGCGTATGGCGCCGCCGGCCGATTCACCGAAGCACAGATCATCGCCGCGGCACGTGCTGCCAACGCGCACGGTTTCGTTTCCGAGCTGCCGCAGGGATACGACACGATTCTCGGTGAGCGGGGAACCCGGCTGTCGGGCGGTCAGCGGCAGCGCATCGCGATCGCGCGTGCGCTGCTCATCGACCCTCCTATCTTGATTCTGGACGAGGCGACCTCCGCGCTCGACACCGAATCTGAGAGACTTGTTCAGGAAGCGATTGACCGTCTCCTCGCCGGCCGGACGGTCTTCGTCATCGCACACCGGCTTTCCACAATCATTCACGCCGACCAGATTCTGGTGCTCGACCGAGGCCGTGTCGTGGAGCGTGGCACTCACCAGGAACTGCTCAGCCGCCGCGGCGCGTACTACCGCCTGTACTCGATGCAATTCCGCGACGAACCCATCGAAGGGCTACCGCCAGCCGCTACGGCCCCAGCCTGACGCTCGTTATGCGCCTGCTCTTCTATGTCGGCGACAAAGGCTGGAATGGTTGCGCGCGTGCATTCGTTTCCGCGGCGCGCGGCCTGGGTGCGCGTGGTCATCAAGTAACACTCGTGTGCCCCGGCGGCAGCGCGACCGCTCGCCGCGCCGAAGCGTTGGGTGTGGACACCGTCCCCGCCGATCCGGATGCGACGGCTGCGGGTGATGCGTGGAGTCTCCGGCGGATTCTTCAAGAACGCTCCGTCGAAGTAGCGTTCGTCCACACTGATCGCGAGCAGCTCGTGGTGAGCTCAGCGATGCGATTCGCCGAGCGCGGTGGAATCATTCGGCGCGTGCCTGCGTTTCTCACGCCGGCGTTGTTGCGCAGCGGGCGGCTCGCGCTGCGAATCGCCAGCGCTGGACTGATCTTCACAACCGAAGCCGAGCTGACGCAGGCGCAATCATTACCCCAACTCGCGACGTTGCCCCTTCCGCCCGCGATCGCGCCGCTCGGCGTCGACGTCTCGGGCTACGAGCCGATTCGTCCACTCCCCAGAGGCGCCATTGGCGTCCCGGCGCAGGGCCTGCTGATTGTATGTAGTTACGAGCCGAGCGCGCGCTTTCGCTTGGCGACGGCGATGCGCACGCTCGCGCTATTGTTGCCGCGGCACCCCGATGTTCACTTGGCTGTGCTCGGTCCTGGTTCTCAAGACGACGATCTCCGCATGCACGCGGCTGCGCTCGGCGTGAGCAATTCGGTGTCATTTCTCGGTCAGCGCGCGGACGACCTCGCGATCCTGCGCTCCGCCGATGCGGGCTGGATCGTCGCTGGCGCGGACGAGGGGGCATTTGCTTTCCTCGATTTGATGGCGATGCGCATTCCCGTCCTCGCCGAGCGGGGCACGCTGCCCCAGCATTACGTTGCGGATGGAATCACGGGACTGCTCCTTTCGCCTGGCGCTCCGTCGCACACGGCGGCAGCGGTAGCGCCTTTTTTCGTGCACCAGGAACTCCGAACGGCAATGGGTAACGCGGCGCGCACGCGCGTACAGCGTGACTTCGGCGAGGCCGACATGATCGATGGATTCGAGCGCGCCGCCACTGCTGGCGCCGATCGCACGAGGTGGTCGGCGCGATGACGCAGATCTCCGATTCGGCAATGGTGGACAGAAACGTTAGGCAGCACGATGGCGAGCGCGTCGTCGCGTCGACCTCTCCCACCAAGGATCGTCGTCAGTCACCGACGATCGCGCATCGGATCGAGTATGGCGCACTGCGCGGCGTTGTGGGTTTGCTCAAGCGCATGGGCCTGCGTTCTGCGAGCGCCATCGGTGCCGGACTCGGAAAGCTCGGGTATCGTCCGCTTGCCATACGCCGCGAGGTAGTCGAGCGGCAAGTGCGTGCCGCGTTGCCAGAGCTGTCACCGAACGATGTTCGTCGTGTCGCGAAAGCAAGCTACGCGCACCTCGGTCGCACGACAGCGGAAACGGCGATTCTGCCGCTATACGACCGCGAGCGCGTCATCGCACTGTTCGAGGACGTGGAGGGCTGGAGCATCGTCGAGGAACGTCTGGCCCGTGAGAAAGGACTCATCCTCGTCACCGGCCACCTCGGCAATTGGGAGCTCGGAGGAGCGTACCTCGCAGCGCGCGGCCTACCTATGCAAGCCGTAGCGCGCTACATGGCGAATCCACTCTTCGATCGTTACCTGACTCGCACGCGCGAACGCATTGGCATGACGGTCGTCCATGACGACGAGGCCGTTCGCCGCGTGCCACGCGCGTTGCGCACCGGAGCCGCTGTCGCGTTTCTCATCGATCAAGGCGCTGTCGGCCTTGCCTCCACCTGGGTGCCCTTCTTTGGGCGGCTCGCGAAAACGCCGCGTGGTCCGGCTGTCTTTGCGTTGCGCCTCGGCGCGCCGATCGTGTTTGGCGCGGCCATTCGTCAGCCGAGCGGTCGTTTCCGCCTCAGCTTCGAGGCCATTGATTCGACGCCAACTGGCAACCTCGAGGCCGACATCGAACGCATCGTCGCCGACTACACGGCGGTGCTCGAGCGCTGGGTGAAACGCGCTCCTGAGCAATACTTCTGGCATCATCGTCGTTGGAAGCATCAGCGAGCGAACACGCCTCCCGAGCTCGGAGAGCCGACGTGAGCGAGTCGCGCGCAACGCGCGCCTTACGAGGTGATGGGCGGGCCTGGTTTGGCGCGAGCGTCGTCGTCTTCCTCGTCATCATTGCGATCGCGGCGCCGCTCGTGGCCCGCCACGATCCGGTGCACATCGATCTGATCAACCAGCTGAGCCCTCCATCGGCCCAGCATTGGCTGGGCACGGACATCCAGGGCCGCGATGTGTGGGCACGACTTGTCTACGGGGCGCGCATCTCACTTTCGGTCGGCATCGTATCACAGATCATCGCCCTGCTCATCGGTCTCTCCCTTGGACTCGTCGCCGGCTTCTACGGCGGATGGATCGACGAGCTCGTTATGCGCCTCGCCGACATCACACTGGCCTTTCCCACGCTGCTCCTGCTCATCGCGATGGTCGCAGCGCTCCAGCCTTCGTTGGGCGTGGTCTTCGTGACGATTGGTGTCGTTGGGTGGGCCGGTATGGCACGGCTCGTCCGCGGGCAGGTGCTCGTTGTGCGTCAGCTCGAGTACGTGCAGGCGTCCCGCGCGCTCGGCGGTCGCGACCTGCGGATCATCCTGCGGCACGTGCTTCCCGGCGTCGTGGCGCCAGTCATCATCGCCGTCACCCTTGGCATCGCCGGCGCGATCATCGCCGAGGCGTCGCTGTCGTTCCTGGGCCTCGGTGTTCAGCCTCCGACACCGAGTTGGGGGGCGATGATTGCCGATGGACGCGACCTGAGCCAGCTCCGCCACGCACCATGGACATCAGTCTTTCCCGGACTCGCGATCGGCGCCGCGGTGCTTGGCTTCAACATGCTCGGCGACGCGTTGCGCGACGCACTCGATCCACGCGCGATCCGAGTCGCAATTCCTCGTGGCGCTGGTCTACCGGACAGTGCGCGGCCGTGACCCATTACTCCCTGGTTGAGAACCTTGTCATTTGACGTCGAGGCGCTCCGCGAGCGCGAATTCCCCTGGGCTGCGCGTCGCGAGGCGATCTACCTCAACAACGCCAGCACCGGTCCGCTGCCCGAGCGAACGCTGCGCGCGCTGCGCGACTTCGACGCGCTCCGCGCGGCGCCGTATCGGCTCACGGATGAAATCCAGTTCGCAACGCTCGCCCGCGGTCGGGAGCTCATCGCACGACTCATTGGTGCCGAGACGACTGAAATCGGGCTCGCGGTGAATACGTCATACGGCATCAACGTTGCCGCCTTCGGTCTCCCGTTAGGTCCCGGCGACGTCGTCCTCACCCCTGATCGCGAGTTCCCGGCGAACGTCTACCCGTGGATGCAGCTGGCGGAAAAGCGCGGCGTGATTTACCGACGCCTGCCAACGTGTGACGGCGCGGTCGACGAGGATGCGCTGCGACGCGAGCTCGAGGACCCAGCCGTCCGCGCGGTGTCGGTTTCCTGGGTCGGATTTGCGAGCGGGTACACCGTCGACCTCGAGGCCATTGGTCGCGCGTGTCGCGCCCGTGGCGCGTATTTCGTCGTCGACGCGATTCAGGGATTAGGTCCGCTCACGCTCGACGTGCGGGCTTGCCACATCGACATCCTTGCTTGCGGCGCACAGAAGTGGCTGCTGTCCCCATGGGGCACCGGTTTCGTCTATGTCCGGCGCAAACTTATCGAACAACTCGAGCCGAATGTCGTAAGCTGGATGGCGGTGAAGGGCAGTGACGACTTTCGCCGGTTGGTGGACTACGATCTCACCTGGCGTGACGACGCGCGCCGCTTCGAGTTCATCACGTTGCCGTTTCAGGATTTCGCGGGAATGAACGCGAGCCTCGAGCTCATGCACGAATTAGGGCCGAGCGCGATTGAGGAGCACGTCGCGGTTCTGGCCGATGTCATCGTTCTCTGGGCCGCAAGCCAGCGCGACGTGGAGCTCGTGACGCCATCTGTGCCCCGTCATCGTGCCGGCATCGTGTCGCTGCGAATGCCTAACGCCGAGGCGGTCAGTCGTGCGCTTCGCGAGGCGAAGGTGAGTCACTCGCTGCGCGAGGGCGCGATCAGGCTGTCGCCACATTTCTACAACACCCGCGACGAAGTGCGTCGAGCCCTCGCTGTCATTGAAGACAATCTGTCGACCTGATCGTCGAAGCGATGCGCTTCAATCTGGCGCGAGCGCGAGTCCTAACGAATCACTCGAACCACCGCGTAATCTCTCTTGCCTTTTCCGAGAATCACGTAACAACCATGAAGCAGCACGCTCGCATCGACGTAGCGATCCTGCGCGCTCAGCTTCCGCCTGTTCACCGACACACCCCCCTGCTCCAGTAGCCGACGCGCCGCGCCATTCGACGCGGCAAGCCCCGACACGACCAGAAGCTTCAGCACATCCAAACCGTGGGTGCCGTCGCTCATGTCCGCCTCCTTCACTTCGACGAATGGCGCCTCGGCGCTCAGCACCTCGAGTGCCGCGGGAGAGAGCGCCTTCGGTTCGAGGCCGCCAAACAGGAATCCCGTGACCTCGAGCGCCGCACCGAGTGCGTCTTCGCCATGCACTCGGCTCGTCATGTCGCGCGCCAGCGTCTGCTGAGCCTCACGACGCTCGGGCTGCGACTCCGTCGCTCGATCCAGCGACTCGATCTCTTCGCGTCCCAGCAGCGTGAAGTAGCGCAGATACCGCCCCACGTCGCGGTCATCGACATTCAGCCAGAATTGATAGAACTCATATGGCGACGTCAGTGACGGGTCGAGCCATATCGCACCGGCTACGCTCTTGCCGAATTTCGCGCCGGACGCCGTCGTCACGAGTGGAAGCGTCGCTGCATGTGCCTCCGCACCCTCCGTGCGACGAATGAGCTCGATGCCGGCGGTGATGTTCCCCCACTGATCGCTGCCGCCGAGCTGCAACCGCACGCCGTACCGACGATGAAGCTCCAGAAAATCGTACGCCTGGAGCAACATGTAACTGAACTCGGTGTACGAGATTCCAGCGTCCAGACGCGCCTTCACCGATTCCTTTTGCATCATGTAATTCACGGTGAAGTGCTTCCCGACGTCACGCATGAACTCGACCATGCGCAAGCTTCGCAGCCACTCGGCGTTGTCCACGAGAATTGCCGCCGTGCCATTGTCGGCGGCGTCGCCGAACTCCAGGAAACGTTCCAGCTGCGCCCGAATGCCGCGTACGTTCGCGTCGACTTGCTCGACGGAGAGAAGAGCGCGCTCCGAATCCCGCCCGCTCGGGTCGCCAATCATTCCCGTTCCCCCACCTACGAGAGCGATCGGCCGATGACCGCTCCGCTGGAGATGAACGAGAGCCATGATCGGCACCAGACTGCCTACGTGGAGGCTCGCGGCCGTGGGGTCGAATCCTACATAGCCCGACGCCAGGCCGCGCTGCAACAAAGCAGCAACGCCGTCGGTATGCTGGTAGAGCAGCCCGCGCCACCGAAGCTCGTCGAGCAATGTGTGCGTCATCGTCTCCATAATCGTCCAAAATAGACGCGTGATGCAGAGGCCGCAGCTATTTTGTTTCCTATGCGTGTACTGACAGCCTTCCGAAACTTCCGGTCGCGACATCCGAAGGTCGTTCGCGGCTCTCTGATCGGGCTCGCTTTCGCGCTCTCATTTGCCGTGGGATTGTTCTACGCGAGCTGGGCGCTCGTCTGCCGCGCCGGTCGCTGCCCGGCCGTCGAAGTCCTGGACGAGTATACGCCGCGCCAAACCTCAAAGCTCTACGCCGCTGACGGTCGCTTCATCGCCGAGATCGGTCTCGAGCGCCGCACCGTCGTCAAGATCGATCAGATCCCGCCGATCGTTCGTAACGCGTTCATTGCCACCGAAGACAAGCGCTTCTACGAACATTCCGGCATCGATTGGAAGCGCGTGCCAAGCGCGTTTCTCAACGATCTCCGAACGCATAGCTGGAGTCAGGGCTTCTCGACGATTACGATGCAGCTCGCGCGCAACATCTTTCCCGAGCGCATCTCGCGTGAGAAAAACCTCGTTCGGAAGCTGAAGGAAGCCAAAGTCGCTCGCGCAATCGAGGCGAAGTACTCGAAGGATCGGATTCTCGAGCTCTATCTCAACCAGATCTATCTCGGCAATGGCGCCTATGGTGTCGAGAGCGCTTCCGAGCGCTACTTCGGCAAATCCGTGAAGGACCTCAATCTCGCCGAGGCGGCGACGCTCGCGTCGATTCCGAAGGGTCCGGGCCGCTACGATCCGCGCCGCTTTCCCGATCGGGTGATCCAGCGACGGAATACGATTCTGGAGTTGATGCGCCGCGACGGTGATATCAACGACGCTGATGCCAGTCTTGCAAAAGCGTACCCGATGCGGCTCGCGAGAAAGACGGACGCCGGTGAATTCGCGCCGTACTTCGTCGAGTGGGTTCGCCAATTGCTCGACGAGCAGTTCGGCCGCCAGCTCTATGAGCAAGGTCTAAAGGTCTATACGACACTCGACGTCGAGTTGCAATCCGCGGCGGAACGCGCGCTCGAGACGCAGATGCGCGCGATCGAGGCAGGGAAGTACGGCGCCTACAAGCACGAGTCCTACGAGCAGTACCAGGCCCAGGCCGTCGACAACGACAACGAGAACGCGACCGCGAACTCGCCATATCTTCAGGGTGCATTCGTCGCGATGGACCCTCGCGACGGCTCCGTTCGCGCTCTGATCGGCGGACGCAACTTCGACGACTCCAAATTCAATCGCGCGGTGCAGGCGCAACGTCAGCCTGGTTCCACCTTCAAGCCGATCGTGTACGCCGACGCCGTGCAGAATGGACGTCCACCGTCGTACATCCTCGACGACTCGCCGCTGAGCTACACGCCGCCCGGTGGACAGACGTGGGAGCCGCAGAACTACGACAGCAAGTTCGAGGGGAAAATGCCCCTCCGTCGCGCACTTTATGAATCTCGAAACCTCGCCACGATTCGTCTTGGCATGGAGCTGGGTGAAGCGAGCGTCATCGACGAGGCACGCAAATTCGGTATAACGACTCCAATTCCGCCCTATCCGTCGATTCACATTGGTGCCGCGGCGGTCTACCCGATCGAGTTGGTCGCGGCGTATTCAGCGTTTGCGACTCTCGGTACCCGCTCGACGCCAATGGCGATAACGCGTGTCGAGAATCAGAAGGGAGACGTGCTCTGGGCACCGACTCCGCAGCGCAGTGCTGTACTGTCGCCCGAAGAGGCGTGGCTCATGGTCGACATGATGAAGGATGTCATTCGACGTGGTACGGCCGCGGGCACGGTTGGTTCTGTCTTCCATCTTCCCGCCGGCGGCAAGACCGGAACGACGAACGACGGCACCGATGTCTGGTTCATCGGCTACACATCCGATCTCGTCGCCGGTATATGGATGGGTCTCGACCGCCCGCAGAAGATCAAGGCGAACGCCCAAGGCGGCGTCCTCGCGGCACCCGCGTGGGCGGCATTCATGAATCAGGTCTACAAGCGGAAGCCAGCTCCGCCCGATTGGCCGCGGCCGTCGAACATCGTTGCGCAATCGATCGACATCACGACAAACACGCTGTGGGCGCCGAATTGCGGCGGCGTTCAAGCAACGGAGTACTTCATTCCGGGAACCGAGCCGACGCAAACGTGCGCGCCGTCTCTTGCTCCAGACACGACGGGTCTCGGTGCGCCGAGCCAGCCCGATACAGGAGCACGAGCGGCCGGGAATCAGCCCTCCAATCCGTTCGCGAGTCCGGTTGTGGTTCCTGGTGCCGTACCAGCGCCAAGGCCGGCACGATCCACGGACGGCGACACGATTCGTCGTCGCGATTCGCTCGTCTTCCCACGCACTCGTACCCGCGACACAACCCGGCGGCGCGATACTACTCGAGTCCCCCCGCCGAATCCGCCGGGGACGTCACGGTGATCATCGCGGAGTGACCACCGGCACTTCGGACGCGTGGCTACCTGTCGATTGTCACGCCCACACCACGTTCTCTGACGGGCAGCTCACCGTCGACGAGCTCATCGAGTGCGCGCGGGACCGGCGCGTCGCGCCGAGCGTGAGCGATCACATATCCTCGTACATGGAGAACGCGTTGACGACCGTCGACGCCGTGCGCTCATATCTCGACGCACTTTCTCCTTACGATGTCCTGCGGAGCGGCGAGTTCTGCTGGCACGACTCGTTATGGCGAGAGATACCCGCGGATCTCGTTCCGCGATTCACACATCGCCTTGGGTCGCTACACGGCATCTGGCTTCCGAATGGTGATCTCGTGTATGCGTTCTCGCGGCGATTCCCGAGCATCACGCCTGACGAGTACATGGATGCGCACGTCGACAATCTCGAGCGCTTCGCGCGCGAGATGCCGGTGGACATCCTCGCCCACCCCACGCTCTTACCTCTCACGCTTCGACGACTCCCACTCGAGGACCTCTGGACCGAGCCGCGCGAAGAGCGAGCGGTTCGTGCACTCGCCGACGCTGGAATCGCTTTCGAGATCTCGAATCGCTATCGGCCTCACGAGCGATTCGTTCGACGCGCGCATGATGCCGGCGTTCGCCTTTCACTCGGCTCCGACGGCCATACCGAAGCGCAAATCGCCGATGTCCAGTTCCCGCTCAAGCTGGCTCGCGATATCGGGGTTCCCCACGTCGAATTGTACGACCCGCGACGCCACGGTTCGCGCACTGGTTTCTTCCACTCACGCTCGAGCTGATCGCCCACGTGATCTGTTATCGCGCGCAGTACGTTCTTCCGATATCGGCGCCGCCGATCGTCGACGGAGTCGTAGGCGTAGATCGGGGCCGCATTGGGTACGTCGGGACGAGCGCTCATGCGCCCTCTGGAAGAATCGAAGACCTTGGCGACGCGATTCTTCTTCCGGGGCTGGTGAATGCGCATTGCCACCTCGAGCTCACCGCGATGCGCGGTTTCCTCGAGAACCTGGACTTCCGGGCGTGGATTGTGCGCCTAACGAGTTCCAAGCGTGCGGTAATGTCGCGCGAGATGCTGCTCGACGCCGCGCGGTACGGCATTGCTGAAGGAGTCCGTCACGGCATCACGACCTTTGCCGACACCTGCGATTCCGGCGTCTCGTTCGATGCAATGCTCGAGTCGCGAGTTCGCGGCGTCATGTACCAGGAAGTCTTCGGCCCCGGCGCCGAGCAATGCGCCGTCTCGCTCGCCGAACTTCGTGAGAAAGTGGAACGGATGCGTCCAAGGCAAACACCGCTGGTTCGGGTTGGCGTTTCCCCGCATGCACCCTATACGGTTTCAGATTCTCTCTTCGCCTCTGCTTCGCAGTATGCGCGCTCAGAAGCACTCCCGATCGCCATTCACATTGCCGAGAGCCAGGCCGAGCACGATCTCGTCGCTGACGCGACTGGGCCCTTTGCCGATGGACTTCGCGCGCGGAACATCGATGTTGCGGCCCGCGCGCGTACGCCGATCGAACTGCTGAAGAATCTCAACGTGCTCGCGGCGAGGCCGCTCCTGATCCATTGCGTCCGCGTTGATGACGCTGATGTCGCACACATCGCTGCTGCGCGTTGCGCAGTTGCTCATTGTCCGGCCTCGAACGCCAAGCTCGGGCATGGAATCGCACCGCTTTCGATGCTGCTCGATGCTGGCATTCCTGTCGGTATCGGATCGGATTCAGTCGCCAGCAACAATCGTATGGATCTGCTGGACGAAGCTCGGCTGGCTGTCCTGATGCAGCGTGCGCGTCAGCGAGACTATCGCGGAGTAAGTGCCAATGCGGTGCTGACCCTCGCGACCCTGGGTGGGGCCAACGCGCTTGGCATCGAGCGCGAAATCGGGTCGCTGGAAGTTGGTAAGGCTGCAGACCTTGCAGCCTTTCCGCTGCGTAACGCCGGGCCGGTCCATGATCCGGAGGCGGCGGCGATTTTCGCGCTTCCAGGCACGCCAGCCTCATTTGTCGCGGTAGCTGGCGAGGTTCTCGTGCAGGACGGCGTACTTATCGACTATGATCAGGCGCTCGAGAAGCGCGTACAGGGCAGTGCCGAGGCACTCGAACGCTGGTTGAGCAGCACCTAACCCGGTGTGCCGACGGCACCTTCATCTGTTGATGGGCAGGCTAATTTGGCCGAGTGCGCCTTGTCCACCATTTTGCCTGCGAATACCTTCCGAAGTACTCGTACCTTCCGGCGTTTCAGTTCGTCGTCTGGAAGGAGCGACGAGGTGTGCTTTTTCGAGCCGTCCACCACCCTAATTGACGGAGCGCGACCCTAGCGGAGCGCGACATCAATTGGGCTGCTTACCAGCGAAAGCGAGCAAGCGGTCGAGTGTCACGCGCACGAGAGCTTACGGAGGTCTTGCGTGGTCGTTGGCTGTCTGGCTCTGAATGCGTCGTTCGAGCCTCTCACCATGGTCCCGATGCGAAGAGCACTTCGCCTCGTGATCGATGGCAAGGCGGAAATTGTCGAAGCGGATCAAGACAAGGTTGTCCGCTCCGAGCGCCTGACGATGCCACGACCCGCCGTCATCCGCCTCACGAAGTTCATCCACGTGCCGCGCCGATTCCGTCGGCAGGTGACGAACACGTTTCTCTTCGCGCGCGATCGCTATCGCTGTCAGTACTGCGGTCGCCACGCGACGGAGCTCAAGATTCGCGAGGCGCTCACGCGCGACCACCTCATTCCGCTTTCACGCGGCGGCACGAACGATTGGAATAACGTCGTGACCGCGTGCAGCCCGTGTAACACGCGGAAGGGCAATCGGCTGCCGGAAGAGATCGGGATGCATCCGCTTACGCATCCGGTCGAGCCACACTTCGTGCATCTGAGCTGGGCAGTTCGACGCCTCACTCCGACTCAGGCGCGTTACATCAAGACATTCTATGGTGACGAGGTGCTGCATCAAATCGAGCTTCTCGAGCATCGAGGCCTCGCGGCGGCTCAAGTCTCGGCGACGCTCGGACACGCTCACCACGGCCCGCGACACTAGAGTAGAGAGTAGCGTGTGAGACAATAAAGTCCGCCGGCATCGCCGGCGGACTTTTCGTTTCGCGTACTCGCTACTTTCCGCTCTCTCACCCGGCGGTGAACGTCTCGGATCGCTGTTCGTAATGCCGCCTTTCTCCGCCTAACAAGCGAGAGAGCAGTGTTCCCATACCGTTCTTCAACGCGGTGAACGCATTCGTCTTGCCACGGACCGCGGGCTGAAATTCACCGTGCAGCCATCGCTGCAGCTCGTCGAGATCGCTGACGTCCAGGGTCGAGATGTCGAGGAACAAGTTGTAGTAGTAGCGACCGCCTTGGGCACGCGGTCGCAGCGGTACGCGATACGGACGACTCAACGGCTCCTCGGCCGAAGCGAGCGTCGCAAATCCACCGAAATCCTCGAGTGAGTTGCCGTTGCGCCTCACCGCGCGATACACCTTCGTTGCGGGATCGTACTGCACGAGCACTTCCCACTCCATCGAACCTTCGATGTCGTTGAACAATCCGCTCTCCCGCCACAACTCCACCTTGTAGCGGATCTTCGTCGGGAATCCATTGCGCAATAACTCGCG
>DATEGN010000056.1:0-10489 GCA_035280125.1 Gemmatimonadaceae bacterium
GCGGTGGCCCAACCACAGCCGCTCCTCGCGTCGATCGACGCTGCGGCGCAGCAGATTCAGCGAGGCAACGCGACGCCAGCGATCAACGAGCTCGATGCATTGATCAACAAGATCAACGCGGCGGCAGTCACGGGACGAATGTCACCGGACGCCGGGCAGCAGCTGACGGACACGATTCGAAGAATTCAGGGCGTGTTGCGGTCGTAAGTCGACGTCCGTCTGACGCTGGCGCGATGAGAGGCGCCGAACCAATATCTTCGCGGCATGGCGACCAAGGCTGACATCCGGCGCATTGCGCTCTCGTTCTCGGAGACTGAAGAGTCGAAGGACGACTTTGCCTTTTCGGTTTGGAACAAGGGCAAGCTCAAGGCATTTCTCTGGGTGTGGAAAGAGCGTGTCGACCCGAAGAAACCACGCGTCCCCAACCATGCGGTGATGGCGATCCGCACTGTGAACGTCGGCCAACGGGATGCCCTGATCGCTGCTGAGCCAAAAAAGTTTTTCACGGAGCCACACTACAACGGATTTCCGGCCGTCCTTGTTCGCCTCGACGCCGTCACCGTTGCCGATCTGAAGGTGCTCATCGCCGACGCATGGACGAGCATGGCACCTCCGGATCTCGTTAAGCGCGGGAGGAAATGATGCGTGACACACCACGAGTCGCCAAATCGTCGCTCGCGCTCGGACTCCTCGGTCTGGGCGTTCTTACCGTCCTCTATCGAGACTTCGCGCTCCAGTGGCAGCCTGTGCCCGACTGGCTGCCCGGCCGTCACGCCATCGCGTACCTGTCAGGTGCGTTCCTGCTGCTCATCGGCGCGAGCCTGCTGTTGCGGCGCACCGAGCTCCTCGCGTCGCGCGTGTTTTACATCTACTCATTGATCTGGCTCGCGCTCAAAGTCCCGCCGTTGCTCAGCAGCCCTCTCAACGAGGGAAACTGGTTGGGCGCCGGTGAGCTCGCGGTAATCGCCGCGGCCGGCCTCGCGCTTGTCGCATCCAACGAACGGCCGAGAAGAGTGGCCCGGTACGCATTCGCGGTTGCGTTGATACCCATCGGTCTGTCGCACTTCGTCTACGCGAAGGGGACGCTGGGATTCGTACCAACCTGGCTCCCGTTCCGCTCGTTCTGGGCGAATCTCGGTGGCGCCGGACACATTGCCGCCGGACTGGGCGTCATGTTCGCCGTACGCGCCTTACTCGCGGCGCGAATGGAAGCCGCAATGATCGGCGCGTTTACACTGCTCGTTTGGCTCCCTGGCATCATCAGCGCGCCCACGAGCCGGCTCCAATGGACCGCGTTCTTCATGTCGTGGATCATTGGCGCTGCGGCGTGGGTCGTTGCCGAGAGCATGGTGAAGACTCCGGCAACCGGCGCGAACGATGCACCGGTACCAGCACCAACGCGTGACGTGCTCGCCACTCGCGCTCCGTCGCGTGTCTAGTCCGTCAAGCCAGTACCGGAGCTGCCATGCGTTTCGTTTGTCGCGCTGCCGTTGTCGTTTCGATGTGCGCGCTCGCTTGCAACCGTCCTCCGCAGACACTGAAAGCTCCTGAATTCCGCGGCTCGATCGCCGGTGTCGACTGGTCTTTGATGGAGCTCGGCGGAAAGCCTGCGCCGACGGGCGCAGGTGGCCAGCGCGTCACAATTCACTTTGACGCTGATTCCGGGCGCGTGTTCGGCTTCGCCGGCTGCAATCGATTTGCGGGAGGCTACACCGTCGAAGGATCAAATCTTCACTTTCCTCCGCTCGCGATGACCAAGATGGCCTGCACCGAAGGAATGGAGCTCGAGCAGCAGTTTGCGGATGCGTTGATACACACGAATCGCTACGAGTTCAACGCAGCCGGCTTGACGTTCTTCGACGGGAGCACACCCCTGGCGCGCTTCACTCGGGCGAACCAGTGAGCCGACTGCGTGCTGGAATCGTTCGCTATGCTTCGCTGGCAACCGCGATCGAGCGCGCCATCGCCGGCGAGCGACCGCCCGAGTGCCGTATCGGACAGGGACGGATCACGATCACATTCAAACGTCTTGGTGCCACGCGGTGGGAGGAGGCTCGGCAGGTTGAGCACGCGCTACGTGTCGCTTCAATCGTGCGTGAGCTTCTCACCGCGGACTCGCGTCGGGCGGCGCGGCAGCGTGCCGCCCGAGCAATCGAGGTCGTTTACGAGGACGCTAGCCTCGTGCACGGTTGCGCAGTCGTGGCGAGGTGGGAATGCGTTGTGCCAGCGCTCGCGGGGCTAGGGTCCAGGGAGTAGGGGCCGGGCCAGCAGCGTGCTCTTCGCGGAGAGCCTAACACCTGACAGAAGTGCTAGCCCGCGGTCCCCCGCTCCTCACCGGGCTTCAACGCCTTGCCCCACGCACCAAACGAGCTAATTGTTCGGAAGCAGCGCCAGACACTCCGTCCGGTGCGTGCTTTCTTTTTGAGCGGTTGGAGGGCCAATGCCCATGACTTCCGCGATGCCGCGCGCCGTGCTGTCCACGCTCGTCCTCGGATTTGTAACGGCCTGCGCCTCTTCCTCGCCGACTGGACATCCATCGGGCGGAGGACAGACACCGCCGACGCCGAGACCGGAAGTGACGGCGAAGGACATCGAGCAGCATGACGGCCAGCCGATCGAGACCGTGCTGCAAGCGAAAGTGCCGGGGATCATCGTGACGCGCACCGCAGACGGTGGGATCGCCGTGCAAATGCGCGGTACGTCGTCGACGTTCTACGGCAGCACCCAGCCGCTTTATGTCGTTGACGGCGTGCCCATCAGGCCTGGAGCGAATGGCGAGTTGATCGGCGTCAATCCGTATGACATCGAAACGATCAAAGTGCTCAAGGACGCGTCCGAAACCGCGATCTACGGCATCCGCGGCGGCAACGGTGTCATCGAGATCACGACGAAGAAGCCAAAAGGCAAGAGCTGAGTGGCGGCTTCCGCCGTTTGTCGTTAGGCAGTGAAGATCCCCGAGCAGCTCCAAACACCGCGTCTGTTGCTCCGCCGCTGGCGGACGACAGACGCGGCCGCGCTTGGACCCATTCTCGAGGCGAATGTGGCGCACCTCGCGCGCTGGATCCCGGCACGCATTGCGATGCCCGCGGCAGCCGCGGAGCTTGTCGGCCGACTCGAGAGCTTCGCCGCGGCCTTCGATGCCGGTCGCGAGTGGCGATATGCCCTCGTGGCGAGCGACGCTTCGCGTCTTCTCGGCGAGGTCAGTCTGTTCCCGCGTGGCCAGGCGGGGCGCGTCCCCTTCGATTCTGAGGACGCCGATCACATCGAGATCGGCTACTGGTTGCGGCACGATACAACCGGCCAAGGGTTCGCCACGGAGGCCGCACGGGCGGCGATGGACCTGGCGTTGTCGCTCCCCGGGATGTCAAGGGTCACGATTCATTGCGACGAGCAAAACGCTTCTAGCGCCGCGGTGCCCCGACGCCTAGGGTTTGAGCACGTCGCAACGATCGAGGAGCCGGCTCATTCAGGTCTGTCCGCGGCTCGGCTCCAGATCTGGGAGTACACACGCCCCTAACGAGTCGCAGCCCATGCATCCAATGTTCCTGCCGGAGGTCGAGTCGTTTCCGGCAGAGGGGAGTCGAGGTGAGATGATGGCGCGACTTCGCGCCGCGGGTCTCCCCATTCCGCAGATTCAGCATCTGTTCGCGTTCAAGACGGACCGCACGGATCATCTGGCTCGCTTCACCCACGGCGTGATGCGCGGACCATCGCCGCTCTCGCCAGGACAGCGCGAGCTCATTGCAGCGTTCACCTCGCGGCGCAACGACTGTCCCTTCTGAATTGGCTCTCACGCCGCGGTCGCGGCGGAGCTGTTAGGCGACAGGAATCTGGTCTCGGCAGTGCTCGAGGACTACCGAACGGCGCCGATCTCGGAGCCGGAGCGAGCGTTGTTCGCGCTGATCGCGAAGATTGTCGAGGATTCGACGTCGATCACGGCCGCGGACCTCGAGCGCGCTCGAAATGCAGGATGGACGGACGAAGCGTTGTACGACGCGATTAGTGTCTGTGCGCTGTTCCAGTTTTACAATACCTGGATCGACGCGACGGGCGTGAGCGACATGTCGGCGGCTGGCTACGAAATGTCGGGAAAGCGATTGGCGGAGAAGGGGTATGCGTACGCTGACGAAGCCCCGAAACCCGTCGGCGTTTGAAAGGCGTTAAAGCCTAGGCCTCGCCCCCGTCTCGTCAGCGTTCGCCGTCGGGCCTCAGGATCGGTTTGATGTCGAGTATCGGCGTCCCATCGATCGCCTCGAGCTCCGCCACTCGAAGGCGCGTTTCGCCGTCCACCTCGAGAATCTTCACGCGGTGCAGGCCGATTGGATTGGGGCGATCCGGCGAGCGCGTGCTGAACACGCCGTAGAGGCGCGCTCGCGGATTGCCGCGGGGACGAACGCGCAGCACGCTGCGGTTCGATTGGTGCAGCCACGTGAACACGAACACTTCCTGTCCAACGCGGAGATCGCGCGCCGCATCGGCGTACTCCGGCGCAATCACGAGCCATGCGTCGGGCGTGCCCTCGTCACCTTGCTTCGGCGCGTCCGCGCGGTTGACGAGCGGCGAGCTCACTTGGCCAATAGGATTCAGCGTGTGCATCTGGTCGAACGAAGGGTGAACTACCATGCGTGTCACGGCAACCTACATCGGCGGTCCCACGGTCCTGATCGAGATCTCCGGTGTGCGCTTTCTCACGGATCCAACTTTCGATCCCGCGGGCTCCAGCTACGAGACACCAGTCTACACCCTACACAAGACAATCGATCCGGCACTTACCCCCGATGCGCTAGAGCCTATCGACACGATTCTGCTCAGTCACGACCACCACTTCGATAACCTCGATCGCTCGGGCCGCGCGATGCTTCCGCGCGCTCGACGAGTCCTCGTCCCGCCGGAGGGTGCCAAACGAGTCGGCGGCGCATCCATGAGCATAACGCCTTGGGAGTCGATCGAGAGCAATGGCCAACTCGAGGTCACGGGAACACCCGCACGTCATGGTCCGGCCGGCGGCGATCGTGGACCGGTGACGGGCTTCCTCATCACCGAGGGGAGAAGTCCAGCGGTCTACATATCGGGAGATACCGTCTGGTATGAGGGCGTCGAGGTAGTCGCCAGGCGTGCCGACGTTCGCGTCGCGTTTGCGTTCATGGGCGCGGCCCGTGTGCGCGAGGTCGGGTCCGCGCACCTCACACTCACCGCCGCGGAGGGTGTCTTGCTCGCCCGCGCGATGCCGAACGCGGTGATCGTGCCACTGCATTATGAAGGATGGGCGCACTTCTCCGAGGGCCGGCCGGAGATCGAGCGCGCTTTCGCTTCGGCTGCGCTCTCAGAACGCCTGCGGTGGTTGCCGCCAGGACAGCCGGTGGCCGTGTACCCCTAGGAACGCTCCACTAGTACGTCTCCTTGGGTGCAACGCCGATGACACGCACGCCCGAGCTCTTCGCGATGTCCATCGCATCGATCACGTCCTGATACGTCGGAGCACCAACAGCACGTCGAGCATCGGCGTGACGTTCATTTCCGAGACCGCCACGGCCTGCTTGTCGTTGCTCATGAGCGCCTCGACTCGGTTGTGAGTCTACAGTACGACCATTTGATTAAGCGCTCGTGGCCGGGCCATTGCCTCTTTATTTCACTTGGATTGTGAATCGATGAAGGACGCCAAGCGCCGTGCTCGCCCGCGAGGCATTCTTTTCGACTACGGCGGCACTCTCGTCGAAGAGGCCGCGTTCGACCCGCGCGCCGGCATGCAGATCCTTCTCACGCAGGTGGCGCACCGGCCGCCTAACGTGAGCGTCGAGGAGATCATCGAGCGCGTGGATCGCGTCACGCAAGAGGTGAGCGCGCGCCGCGACGAGTTTCAGATCGAGACACCATGGCCCGCGCTGACGCGGCTGATCTACGACCACCTTGGCGTCCGCTTTGCCCGTTCACTCGACGAGCTCGAGCTTGCGTTCTGGAACGCCTCGGTCACGACGAGACCGATGGCCGGCGCGCGCGAGGTGCTCGAGCAACTCCACCGCGCCGAGATCATGCTCGGTGTCGTGAGCAATTCCTCATTTCGCGGCGAGGTGATTCGGCACGAGCTCTCGAAGCACGGCCTGACGGATCATCTCTCCATCGTGGTCGCCTCGGCAGATTACGCGGTGCGCAAGCCAAACCCGCTGCTGTTCGAGGCGGCCGCGGGACTTCTCGGCCTTACCGCGGAAGACATCTGGTTCGTCGGCGATCGGCTGGATACGGATGTCGCCGGCGCACGAGCGGCGGGGATGTTTCCGGTGTGGCTTGGTGGGACAGACGCCGACAAAAGTGAGGTGCTCGTCGTCCGTGGGTGGCGCGAGTTGTTGCAGGTCGCCCAAGGATCCATCACCAGCGATGGGAACTGACCCGAAGCGAGTGGTCCTCCTCCACGGGCTCGGCCGATCCGCGCGGTCGATGCATTCGGTCGAGCGAGCACTCGCCGAGCGCGGTTATCGAGTGCTCAATGTTGGATACCGTTCGCGCACCGCGGACATCGATACTCTGGCCGTGGACGTCGCAGGCCGCGCACGAGCGTGGGCCAACGGTGACCGAACGGACTTCGTTACTCACTCGCTCGGTGGCATTCTGCTTCGCGTCGCCGTCGCACGCGAATACGTGTCGCTCCCGCAAGTCGGGCGCGTCGTTATGCTCGGCCCTCCCAATGGCGGCAGTGAGCTCGCCGATGTGCTGCCGCAGATTCCCCTGTTCGGATGGATCTATCGGCGATTCACGGGGCCAGCCGGCCTCCAGCTCGGCACCCGCAATGGAGTACCTCGTCGGCTCCCGCCGGTGTCATTCGACCTCGGCGTCATCGCTGGCAGTCGGAGCTACAATCCACTCTTCTCGGCGATTCTCAGCGGCGCGAACGACGGCAAGGTCAGAGTCGAGAGCGCCCGCGTACAAGGCATGAGGGATTTCCTCGTTGTTCCACACTGGCATCCACTTCTCATGGTCGCGCCGGCTGTCGTCGCGCAGATCGTGCACTACCTCGAGACAGGGAGCTTTCGACGAAATCCCTAGGCCGTATCACCACATGGCAGCGTGACGGACAAACTGCAGCACTTCGTCGATGGCTGGTGGCAGCCCTTTCACCACGCGAACACTTTCGTCCGCGAGTGGACGGCAGAGAAACGCGTCGAGCGACTCCGCATCGGTCCACGCGGTGGGCAGCGCTTTCTCTTTCAATACCTCGCCGCGATTGTTGGCCCGCCGCACAAACTGCTGTACGTGCTGCACACGACGCGCACCGACGCGATGCTTGGCCGATACGAGAGTCCATGGATCGAGAGCCAGGAACTGACAGCCTTTCTCGAGCGCTTCGGCGATTTCATTGCTCAGGACTCGCGCCACGACGTGTGGGCATTGTGCGGTGCCGGCGACGGTACGATCGTGTGGGACCGGCATGATCTCATGTATGCCTACGGACCGCTGGATCGCTTCATCATGCTCCTCGAGGATGGCGGCTTTCGCGAGGGCTGGCCGAGCGTGCCGGCGCCGCACGCGCATTTGTACAACGAGGAGTGGGACGATGCCGAGCGGGAGATGTTGACGCACTACGCCTGGCGTCGTACTGATCTACGACCGGAAGATCTGCAAGCGAGTGAAGCCGAGTGAGTTTTCAGGCCATCTGCTGAGGAGGGCGAGTCGTATTGTCGTCTGAGTCGTTTGGTTTGGCGGAAGCGATTCCGCTCCTCGAGCAAGACGTTGTCCGCACCGTCGGGGCGCGCCATCGCGGGATCGTGCGCGATACAGCCGCGAACGTCGGCGCGCTGGGTATCGCGACGCGCGTCGAGAAGCTCGTGAGCGACGTTCAGCAATACCTGAGCGACGTGCTCATCGACGCGAGTTGGCCGCCTTGTCCGCGCCATCCGTCGCACGCGTTGGCGTATCATGACGGTGCGTGGTGGTGTGATCGAGACGCGGTGCCCGTCGCCGCGCTGGGCGATCTCACGGCATAGCTAATCGGCGCGGAGAGCCTCTACCGGGTCGGCGCGGCTTGCTCGCAGCGCTGGAACGAACGAAGCCACGAGCCCCGTCGCAGCGAGGATCGCGATCACGATCGCCAGGGTCGTCGGATCGTTAGGCGACAGCTCGAAGAGCAAAGCAGACAAGACGGGACGACCTGCATCGCGCCGCCAAAGCTGAGCAGCGCCGCCCGTCGTGCTTCTTCCGGCACCATGCCTAACGTGATGTTCTTCTCGGTCTCACGCTCGAGATGGAACGCGATTTCGTCCTTCAATTCGCGATCGGCCTGACGAGATGCGATGATGGCGCGCGCCCGCGCACGCAGTCCACGCCAAAGTCTCATGTGGGCGAGAATAGGCTCACTCCTGTCGGAAGTCAACAGGAGCGGGCGACGACGCACGATCTACGGCTTTCGAGCGCGGATCTGCAGGAAATCCGGAACGACGCGCGCACGCGCGAGCCGCGGATGCTCTCGCACAGCCTCGTCACTCGGATACGCCTCGGCGACGCGCTCGATCAGAAAACCCGTATCGAGGACGAGATTGAGCCACTCGCTCAACGTCCATCGAAATCGTGGCACTCGGAACGGCTGGAACTCGTGCCGTAGCTCAGGAGGCGCCGCACTGAAGAGCCACTCGTCGAGCACGCCGTGGTCCTTCTCGAAGTAGTCGCCAACTTCGATCGCGATTTTCTTGTGACTGGCGTCGTAAACCGGGCGCGAGCGCGGCGTGTTGAAGCACGGATGGCTGATCGAGAATTGGAGAAATCCGCCGGGTACGATGACGCGGAATGCTTCGGCAAGGGCCTGGTCGTTCTCGGGTATGTCCATGAGCGACATGAACGCGGTCGCGGCATCGAAGCTTTCGTTGGCGAACGGCAGCTCGACGGCGCTCGCGATCTGATAGTCGATGCCAAACGGTCTTCGGCGCTCGAGCGATATTGCGTGGCCAATGAAGCGTGCCGAAATGTCGATGCCGGTCACGCGTGCGCCGCGCTCGACGAGGAGACGCGTGTTGTACCCTTCACCGCAGCCGATGTCGAGGACGCGCAAGCCGTCGATGCTCGGCAGGAGCGCGAAGAACTGCGGCGTGTTGACCCAGTCGCGATATATGTCGTAGCCGGCGCGTGAAAGCGTGGTCCAGGCGTCGGCGTTCTCGTCCCAGTATCGTCCGACCTCGCGATGATCCATCAGTGCGGCGTCACGATGCGGCCGCCTTCGCCTGGCGCACCGCGGCCTGTCGAGATCGCGCGCGGGAGACGTTCGTCGAGCAGCTTCACCGTATATCGCTGTGCTTCGCCAAGTCGCTCCAGCTCGACCGCGAGCGCGTCGACGGCGCCCTCGAGCCGAGCAAGTCGTTCGACGTCGCCGGCCGATGTGGACGGCTTCTCCTCGTCGTACCGATGTTTGAGCCACTTGCCCCATGCGTATGCGGCCGCCCACGCGGTCGCCGCGAAACCGACAAAGAAAGAGAGGGCTTCGATCGCATCCGTGCTCATACTCTACTCTCCGACTGTGATACCTTCGATACGAGAAGCCAACATTATCAGATTCGAGCGGTGTGATCGCCAGGCTGAACTCGCGGCATGGCTCCGCTGGATTTCCTGCAGACAGGTGACACCTCGCCGCGGCTGGCTCGATGGACACCTCGTGCTCGCGCGCCGAATCGGCTCTTCTCGATTCCGGCGAATCGACTCGCTCTCGCCGCGTAACCATGTCCACTTCTTTCGACTTGTGCGAGCGGAGGAGATCGATCAGGAGTTTCGCTTCTGGCTTGCCGGGGCCTATGCCGTTGGCCAGCAGCTTCACCTCGGCGCGTAACGAGCTCGATGCCGGTCTCGAAGAGCTACCGCACGTACGTGCTCGAGCAGCTGAATCGCGCGCTGCCCGCGGTCCGCGCGCGCGCGATGTTCGGCGGCGTCGGCCTCTACGCCGGCAATGTGTTCTTTGCGCTCATCGCCAACGACATGCTCTACTTCCGCGCCGACGAATCGACCCGCGCCGAGTTCGAGTCGTTAGGTATGGAACCATTCCGTCCGTTCGACGAGCACGGGCCGGTGATGAGCTACTACCAATTGCCGGAAGAGATTCTCGAGGACCCGGAGACGTTGCGAACGTGGGCGGAACGCGCGATCGAATGTGCTCGCGTCCGCCGAGCTCACAGGAAGCGCCGGTGACTTCGCCTCGCCGATGCCATGAATGGCGCGGAGTCACGCGAATGAGAGCTGAGTCTTCATCGATCGTATTCGCGTGATTCGCGCCATTCGCGTGACTCGTGATTCTTTTTTGCGATCGAGCCGCCGGCTTACGGCATCTTGGTTCCTTCCGTGTGCAGGCGAAGTACGGAATCTGCGCCGGGCTTGGAATAATGCGCGATCGTCGTGCCGACGAGCTTTCCGTTCTGCAGCTTGAACGAGCCGTCGGTGGACACCTTCACGCCTTTTCGGCGCTGACTCTCGAAGGTGCCTGTCTTGGCGATCACGCTGTCACCGGATGCCGTCACGTGCA
>DATEGN010000057.1:0-5657 GCA_035280125.1 Gemmatimonadaceae bacterium
TCGCGCCATGGCGCGGCGAACGCGCCGTGGTCGATGTCAAGGCGCTCACGGGCGGGATCATGAATTGGAACTATCGAATACGACTCGCCGGATCGGCCGAGCGGTTTGTGCTTCGGTTCTACGATCGGATGCCCGCGTCCTGCGCGAAGGAGACGCGCTTGCTCGAGCTCCTCCGCGACGACATTCCAGTTCCGCGTGTTCTATTCGTCGCGGCGAACGGTGCGAACGGACGTCCGCCATTCTGCGTACTCGAATGGATCGACGGAATCTCGTTGCGTGAGTTGCGCCGTCGTGGCGACGATCGCGGCGTTGCGGACGCCTCGTACGACGCGGGCCGCCTGCTCCCCCGCCTAACGCGCCATCGATTCGAGCGAGGCGGCTTGCTCGACTCGAACCTCGCCGTCACCGATGGCCCGCTCACCGACGCGTCGCTCCTCGCCGTCGTCGAGCACTTCGCTGTCAACGCGCGGTTCCGAGAACGGGTGGACGAAACGCTGCGCACGCGATTGCACGGTTTCCTTCGCGCGACCGAATCGCTTCACGCTGGAACCCAGCCCGCGACGCTGGTCCACGGCGACTTCAACTCGCCAAATATATTCGTCCGTGCTCGAGTCGACGGTCGATGGGTCGTGGCCGCGATTCTCGACTGGGAATTCGCGTTTGCTGGTTCAATTCTGTGCGACATCGGAAACATGCTGCGGTACGAGCGCCCCGACCGGCCTCGCTACGAGCCGCATTTCTCACGCGGACTCGCTGACGGCGGCTGGCGGTTGCCTGACGAGTGGGTTCTTCGCGCGCGGCTCGCCGATCTCCCCGCGCTCTGCGAGCTGCTCGCACGCGACGATGTGCCCGACGCGATCGTCGCCGAGCTCCTGGACCTGCTGCGCGGGACGATTGCCTGACTCGCCAGGGGCCGCCGCCTCGGCTCCGCTGGACCTCCAGCCCCCCAATGCTCACATTTCCGCGGGCGCTGGAGGCGCTACTCTCCATGACCACCCAGCCGCCTAACGAGCACGCGACGAGCCGGATCGATGCCGCGCCGGCGACGGTGCCAGCGATGCGGCCGCTCATCCGCGGGATTCTCCGGGACGTCGTCCTGGATGCGACAATCCCGGTGATTGGCTAACCTTTCCGCGCCCGATGATGTTCTACTTCGCGCGCTACTCCATCGCGGGACGCGATGCGGAACGGCGCAAGAGGTTCGAGTCGCGGTGGCAGATTCCAGCCGCGCGCCACGCTCATCGACTCGTCACGATCGTGTGGGGCGTCGGTTTCTCGCGGAGTTCATCAGCCGTGCGGTGATGGTGTACTCGTTCCCTCCAGCGGTCGTTCTCGGCGTTGCTCCGATCGTGACTGGATTCGTCACCGTTGGAACGGTCGTGTGGACAGTCCGTTATGCTGCGCGCGTGCGCCAGGAGCTGCCGACGCCCTGATCGAATGCGAGAGGCTTCTCTGGATGTAGAAGTTGTTAAACAAACGGCGCGGGAACAAGTGTTGTCTACCCAAGATGTTTAATCACGGATAGCTTCACACGTCGCCGACCGCCGATCGCGTAACGTGACCGATCCTGCCATCCAACCCTCTTCAATCCTGGCTGAGCGCTTTCGCATCGAGCGGAAGCTCGGCTCGGGCGGTATGGCGACGGTCTATCTCGCAGTGGATCTCAAGCATGATCGCGAGGTAGCGCTCAAGGTCTTGCGACCCGCGCTCGCCGCGGTCCTCGGCGCCGAGCGATTTCTGCAGGAGATTCGCATCAGCGCGAAGCTCGACCACCCGCACATTCTCACGCTCATCGACTCCGGCGACAGCGACGGGCGCCTTTGGTATGTCCTGCCCTACGTGCGCGGTGAGTCCTTGCGCGAGAAGCTCACGCGCGAGAAGCAGCTTCCCATCGAGACGGTCGTTGGCATTGCGACTCAGATCGCGAGTGCGTTGGACTATGCCCACCGCCATGGTGTGATCCATCGGGATGTGAAACCTGAAAACATCCTCCTCCACGAAGGCGAGGCGATGGTAGCGGATTTTGGAATCGCGCTCGCCGTGAGTGAGGCGGCTGGCCCCCGAATCACCGAAAGCGGGCTCGCACTCGGCACGCCTCAGTACATGAGTCCAGAGCAGGCGACGGCAGGTCGTGAGCTCGACGCCCGCTCCGATGTGTACTCCCTCGGCGCCGTCGTCTACGAGATGTTGACCGGCGAGCCGCCTCACACGGGTGCAACGGCGCAGGCGATCATCGCCAAGGTGATCACCGAGCGACCCACGCAGATTCGGACCGTACGAGACACCGTTCCTGAACACGTCGATTCGGCGGTTGCGAGAGCACTGGCGAAGGTGCCGGCGGATCGCTACGCCAGCACCATGGAATTCGCGACGGCACTCACGTCGCCGCGCCAAGGACCGACAGTGCGTCGGCACCTAACGATTGCGGCTTCCATCGCGGCGATGTTGTTCTTCGCGACGATCGCGGCCGTGTGGCATCCCTGGCGGCGCGCACTGAACGCGATCGCGACAGACAACGCATCCGTCGCCGTGATGCCCTTCCGGAACCTGACTGGGAAGCCGGAATATCAGTACCTGAGCGATGGCATGACCGAGGAGGTGATCGGTCAATTGGCACGCGTGCTCAAGGTCATCTCACGGACGTCGACCGAGGCGTTGCGGGATGCACACCTAACGACACGCCAGATCGCCGATACGTTGCACGTTCGAACCATTCTGGAGGGTTCGCTGCGACAAGCGGGAAACCAACTCCGAGTATCGGTGGACCTCATCGATGCGACGACCGATGGACATCTCTGGAGTGCGAGCTATGACCGAAACCTGGCGGGTGACCCCCGGGACGTGTTTACGGTGGAAGAAGAAATCGCGCGTCATGTCGCAGACTCACTCGTGAATACGGTGGGGACGCGGCCCAACATCGGTCGCGTCTCCCGCACCAGCAATCCGGCGGCCCTCGCGGCCTATCAGGAAGGGCGCAATCTCATGAAGAGCCGCACTCGGGACGCAGTGCGCGGCGCGGCAGACCATTTTCTTCAGGCGATAGCGCTCGATTCGACGTACGCACCCGCGTACGCTGGGCTCGCGACTGCCTACTATCTCTGGGTCTTCTACGACTACCCGGGAATGGAGTACTTCGAGGCGTATGGTCGGGCCTGGGCAATGGCTGACCGAGCAATCGCGCTCGATTCGAGTTTGGCAGAGCCGTATGCGGGTCGCGGGTACGTCGCAACGCGGAGTTGGGCCCCTTCGAGACCGATCGCTGACGACTTCGCGCGCGCCCTCGCCTTACGGCCCAACTCCGCTGACATACACCAATGGTATGCGAATTTTCTCTCGCGCGAAGCTCGTCACGGAGAAGCGATCGTCCAGGCCGAGCGAGCGATCGATCTCGATCCCATCGCGCCCGGCGTACGCGTTGCGTTGGTCATCGCGGCGTTGGCGGGACGACGTTACGAACTGATTGAGCCAAACGCTGCCGAGGCACTGGCGCTCGCACCGAGCCTGACGCGAGCGCGAGCGTTTCAAGCGTTAGGCGATCTGCTGAGCGAGGCCCCGAACCGCTGCGTCGCGATGCAGCTTGGCGCCTACGCTGCGATTCGAGCGCTGTGTCTCAACGCACTTGGCCGCGCCAACGAGGCTGCCCAGATTGCCGACTCACTTCGCAAGGCCTTCAGCTCGGCGATCAACGGTGACACGACGTTCAATGCCGTTGCCGCTGCTCGAGGGCTGGCGGAATATTCCGCGTGGACCGGTAATGCCGACGAGGCGATCCACTGGCTCGAGCGGGCATATGACATCTCGCCCGTCGGCGAAGATCCGCAAGTCATCGACTCGTCAATCTACGATAAGGTTCGGAACGACGACCGCTTCAAATCCGGCCTTCAGAAGATTCACGAACGGATTCTCGAACGGGTGATTGCAAAGAAACACAGTGTCGAGCACCACTAGCTGTGGATCTGTCATCCTGAGCGAAGCGAAGGAATCTACTGTGCGTTTCTAGTGCCCAGCTAATAAAAGAGGAGAGCAGCTCGTGCCCGCGGGACCAGTTCCGGCGGCTGCAGCGTAACGGCCGACCGCACTAATCTCGCTTGGTCCAGATGACGATGACCGCGCACGCATCCGCGAGAAATTCCGCCGGGATCCACGAGATGTTCGGATACACTTCCATGATCTGTATGCGCTCCGGCTTCACACTCGACAACGCTGCATAGATCCCACGAGAGTCGCCTGCCTCGAGCGTCATCCGGTGGCCGTCAACGTACACTTGTACTTTCGGCCTCGCGGTTGGGTCGCTCGCGGCAATCAGGCCAGACTGACAGCGATTGAACGTGACTCCGCGGTCGTTCGCGCTCACGCCCGGAATTCTGTCGAGTAACGGCTTGTAGTCATTGTCGTTCGAGTCCTCGATGTCTTCTCGCGTGAAGAACACGCCGCGACCGCGCGCTGCCCGTTTGTAGGCTTCCTCGAAAGACCTGGGAAACGTGACTGGTTTTCCGGAGATGACGAGCTCTTCGAGCTGGACCGGGATACGGCTCAAAGCGACTACATGCTCGAGCGTATCGTTAGGCGATACGGAGATATTCTCTCGCACGCTGAGGTATCCAAGGTGGCGTGCTCGAAGAACGTGCGCTCGCGATGGAGGCGATACGAAGACGAACCGCCCCGCAGAATCGGTGATCTGGCGAAAATCGGTCTGGCTGATTTCAACGGTCGCGCCCACGAGCGGGGCGTGCGTCGCCGAGTCCACGACTCGTCCCCACAGCTTGGCACCTCTGCCGCTTTGTTGCGTCTGCGCGCGTGAGACGCTCGCCGTCGCGAGCACAAGTAACACCACAAGTCTTAGTCGCATGTGTCGCAGCATCGGCTTCCGATCCTAGAACGGATTAAAGAGGGATCTGAAGGACGAAGTCATGAGCCACAGTTGACCAAAGACTCCCATTGTGCTCAGCACGGTGATAATCAGCACCGATCGCGGAGTCGACGCGCACCGCAGGATGTGAAGGAACGCACGGACGGTCACGACCACCGTTGCGAGAAACGCCGCGATCAACACGAGGCCAAAGAGAGGCGCAGCCCATATGTGGGTAGCCAGCGCGCCGGTGAGCGCGAAGATCCAGAGGACCGCGTAGGCCAGCCATGCGAATACGATCCTACGGATCAACGACGATGGTGAGACTAACTCCGGACTTGTCATGTTATCGAGAGCGCTAACGTCGTTCGGAACCTCGCGCCATTCGGGACTCCGCGCCGTTTTAGGACTTAGCGACGTTTAAAGACTTTACACGTTGAACCGAATGTGCATGATATCCCCGTCCGCCACGGCGTGGTCCTTTCCCTCGATCTGCAGGAGCCCCGCGTCCTTCACCGCCTGCTCCGAGCCAAGCTTCATGAATGTCGCGTACGGAATGACCTCGGCTCGAATGAAGCCGCGCTCCAGATCCGAGTGAATGCGGCCGGCCGCCTGACGAGCCACCGCGCCGCGCCGAATCGGCCACGCGCGCACCTCGTCGGCGCCGACGGTGAAGAAGGAGATGAGATCCAGTAGTCCGTAGGCCGCGCGGATAAAGCGCGCCAGCGCCGACTCGTGTAAACCAAGATCCTCGAGAAATGCGGCCTGCTCGGCCGCGTCGATCTTCGCGATCTCGGCCTCGACGCTG
>DATEGN010000058.1:0-5477 GCA_035280125.1 Gemmatimonadaceae bacterium
GGCCGGCGATGCTCGCCAGGCCGAACACGGCGCCGAAGTAACCCTGATAACGGCCGCGATCGCGCGGGGGAACGACGTCGCCGACGACGGCCTGCGTCGTCACCGTGAGACCGCCGCCGCCCAATCCTTGAATGGCGCGGAAGACGATCAGCTGCGTCATGTTCCGGCTCAGTCCACAGAGCGCGGATCCGACGAGAAAAAGAACGATCGCGCTTTGGAGAACGCCCTTGCGTCCGTAGAGGTCGCCGATCTTGCCATACAGCGGTGTGACCACTGTTTGCGCGAGCAAGTACGCCGTCACGACCCACGACAACCGCGCAAGTCCGCCGAGCTCGCCGACAATCGTTGGGAGCGCGGTTGACACGATGGTCGAATCGAGCGCGGCCAGGAGCATGCCGAGCACGAGTCCGCTGAAGACGACGAGGATCTGCTGATGCGAGAGCGGGCTTGGTCGCACCGCCCGCGACGCCACCGCAGTGGTCACGTGGACATCCTTGCGAGGTCGGCTTACTACTTCGCGAATTTTGCGCCGGGCGGCTCATGCGCCGTGGACCGCTTGTCGGGCGCCGATGCGAGCGCTCTAATTCCCTGGACGTCACGAGGAGCCAGCATGAGCGAAAGTGTCACCCAGATGGACGTCCAGCGTGCCGACAGGGACGACATCGAGACGACGTCCGATGTGCTCGCCGTCGAAGAGCCGCTCGAGATACGAGTCGCCTCGGACGGTGTGCCGCCGATCACCGTCTCCCTTACGATGCGGACGCCGGGCGACGACGCCGAGCTGGCAATTGGATATCTCTTCACCGAGGGCATCGTTCGGCGACGCGGCGAGATCATTGGTGTCTATCCCTGTCGGAGCGGTGCGATTCGCGTCGAGCTCACGTCAGAAGCGGCCGGCGATCTCGCGCGACTCGATCGCCACTCATACACGAGCTCGAGCTGCGGGGCGTGCGGCAAGCGATCGGTGGAATCGCTTCGCGCAACGCCGGCGTGGCCACTACGGGCCGGCGAACCGAGCATCGACGTAGAGCTCGTCCGCTCGCTCCCTGAATCATTGCGTGAAGCGCAACTCCTCTTCGCCGCGACGGGCGGTCTTCACGCATCAGCGCTGTTCGATCTCGATGGACGATTGACCGTGCTTCGCGAGGACGTTGGCCGGCACAACGCGCTCGACAAAGTGATCGGCGCCGAGCTGTTGGCGGAACGGCTGCCCGCTGATGAGCGAATACTCATGCTCAGCGGCCGAGTGAGCTTCGAGCTGATTCAGAAGACGCTCATGGCCGGTATCGCGGTCGTCGCCGCGATCGGCGCGCCGTCGAGTCTCGCGGTCGAGTTGGCGAGGGAGGCAGGCATGACGTTGCTCGGATTTGTCCGCGCGGACCGATGCAACATCTATTGCGATTCAGGCCGCATTCATGGCAAATAACGCGCTGCCGCCCGAAGAAGATCTCTCCAAAATCGAGATCTCCTCCCCCGCGTCCGCCGCGGCGGGGATGAAAGGCGTCGTCACCTCCTTTCGACACGCACTGACCGAAATGGGCGTGCGGCGTTCCCTCCGAACGCTCACCGCCATCAACCAGAAAGACGGCTACGATTGCCAGTCGTGCGCATGGCCCGATCCCGATGGGGGACGCCACACCGCCGAGTTTTGCGAGAATGGCGCGAAGGCGACCGCCTGGGAGGCGACGACGCGGCGCGCGACGGCAGAGCTCTTTGCTCACCAGGGCATCGCCGAGTTGGCCGCGATGTCCGATCATCAACTCGGTGAGCTCGGCCGCCTGACGCATCCGATGTTGCTGCGCCGCGGTGCGACGCACTACGAGGCGGTCTCCTGGGATGACGCGTTCGCGCTCATCGCGTCGGAGCTCAATGCGCTCGCGTCGCCCGACGAAGCCATCTTCTACACGTCGGGCAGGACGTCCAACGAGGCGGCGTTCCTGTATCAGCTGTTCGTTAGGCAGTTCGGGACCAACAATCTCCCGGACTGTTCCAACATGTGTCATGAATCGAGTGGCACTGCGCTGACGGAAACGATCGGCGTCGGCAAGGGAACGGTGACGCTCGAGGACCTCGAGCAAGCGGAGGCAATCTTCATCGCGGGACAGAATCCCGGAACGAATCATCCGCGAATGCTCTCGACGCTGCAGAAGGCAAAGCGCAATGGCGCGACGATTGTCGGCATCAACCCCCTCGCCGAAACCGGATTGCGGCGCTTCAAGCAGCCGCAGGAAGTTCTCGGCCTGATTGGTCGCGGTACCGAGATCGCCGACTTTTTATTGCGCGTTCGTGTCGGCGGCGATGTCGCGCTGTTCCAGGGAATCGCGAAGGTGCTTTTGGAGCGCGGCGACGAGTCCCTCGACTGCGACTTCATCGGGCGATTTACCGATGGCTTCGAGGAGTATGCTGACGCGCTCAGACGAGTGCCGTGGGACAAACTCACCTCGGTGAGTGGCGTGCCTTACGAGGACATCAGACGTGCCGCCGACGTGTTCGCGAAGTCCGACAAGACCATCACCTGCTGGGGCATGGGCCTCACTCAGCACCTGAATGCCGTGGCGAACATTCAGGAAATCGTCAACCTCCATCTGTTGCGCGGACAGATTGGCAAGCCTGGCGCCGGTCTCTGCCCGGTTCGCGGCCACAGCAACGTGCAGGGCGATCGCACTGTCGGCATCTGGGAACGTCCCCGCCCCGAGTTCCTCGACCGCCTCGGTGCAACATTCGGCTTTGCGCCACCGCGGCATCACGGCCTCGACACCGTTGGCGCCATTCGCGCGATGCACGCGGGACGTGCGAAGGTCTTTTTTGCGTTAGGCGGCAACTTCCTTCAGGCGACGCCCGATACCGAGTACGTTGCGACGGCCTTGCAGCGGTGCCGTCTCACCGTGCATGTCTCGATCAAGCCGAATCGCGCGCACCTCGTCACCGGCGAGCAGGCGCTCGTACTTCCCTGCCTCGGCCGCTCCGAGCGCGACATGCAAATGAGAGGTCCGCAGTTCGTGACGACCGAGAACTCCATGGGCATCGTGCAGGCGTCGCGCGGCGTGCTGGAGCCAGCGTCGCCGCAACTACTCTCGGAGCCTGCCATCGTTGCGCGACTTGCCCGCGCAACGTTAGGCAGCCGCGGTACTGTGCCCTGGGAGGAGCTCCTCGGCGACTATGATCGCATCCGCGACGCGATCGAGCGCGTCATCCCAGGGTTCGATCGGTACAACGAGCGGGCGCGCGCGCCAGGCGGCTTTCATCTTCCGAATGCCGCGCGTGATCGCGTCTTCGCGACGGCAACAGGCAAAGCACGCTTCACGGTCCATCCATTGCCATCGTCACCGGTCGCGCCAGGTGAGCTCCTGCTGACCACCGTTCGAGCGCACGACCAGTTCAACACCACCGTGTACGCACCGAACGACCGCTATCGTGGCGTGCGGAACGGGCGGCGAGTGATCTTCATGCATCCCGACGACATGCGCGAACGCGATCTCGCCGCCGAGGCGGTCGTCGACATCACGAGCCATCACGGCGGCGAGAAGCGCCACGCGCGCAAGTTCCGTGTTGTTCCCTACGATGTGCCTCGCGGCTGCGCCGCGGCCTATTTCCCCGAAGCGAACGTCCTCGTGCCGCATGACCACGTCGCTGCCGGGAGCAACACGCCCGCGTCGAAAGCGATCGTGATCACCGTTAGGCGATCGGAGCGCTCGGTCAGGTCTTGAGCCACTCGGCGACACCGCCGTGTCGCGAGCAGGCACCTCGACGACTCGCGGCGTGCGAGTACGTGCCGTCTTTGCACTTGGCCGTGGCGCCATTCGGATCCGTCGCCGAGGCAGTCGTCGTCGGCTTTGCGGCCTTGTTCGCAGCCTTCGATTCCGTCTTCGCGGCTTTCGCATCCGCCTTGGCATCGGTTTTTGCGACCTTGCTGCTGGCCTTCGAGTCGGACTTCGCTGCTTTGGCAGCACTCTTGGCGACGCCGCCGTGGCCGGAGCACGCGCCCTTGCCCGTCGCGGTGGAGGTCGTGCCGTCTTTACACGTCGTCGCTTGCGCTTGCAGGGCGAAGGGGACGAGGGCGATGACCGACGCGAGGATCAACGAACGAGCAGAGAGATTTCGGATCATGGGAACCTCGGGGAAAGAGTGAACCACACCAAAGAACCAGACCGTGTGAGCGCCTTGGCCGTCACGTAACGGGACTCGGCAGTAGGATGCTCAAGCAGGTCGGTCCGCCTTCCGCCTTGCGAAGCTCCGAAAGGTCGAGCACGTGAACATCGAGTCCACGGCCTTGGAGCAGTCGCGCCGTCAGCGGGAATCCAGCCGGCATTACGATGCGGCCTTCGTCGTGGAGAACACTTGCGCCCCAGGCCTCCGACGGCTCGATAGGCAGGATTTCCATCCCACCGAACGGGGTGACATCGAGCCATTCCGGGTTCGCGAGCAGCACGTTGCCGCCGACGTAGGAGCACGCCGACTTGAGGTGCAGCGCGCCGACGACCGACACCGGGATCACTTCGTACTCGTATGGGGCGAGTAGGCGCCCGAGTTGGGTGACGGCTGCGGAGTTCGTGCGCTGAGAGAGCCCGACGAACAATCGGCGTCCCACGCGCAGAACGTCGCCGCCGTCCAGTGTCGCGGGCGGTGTGAGGTGTCGAACGGGAAGATAGGTCGCAAGTGCATCTTCGACGGTCCGCGATTCAGCGAGGCGACTCGCCGCGCCCATCGGCGCAACGATCGCGACCTCGTCGAGCGCAAGCCCGGCGTCTTCGACAAAAACGGCGTCGGGCTGGTCGTCGAGTGTGGGCAGCCGAACGATTTGCCAACCGAAGGAAGGAGAGCCGAGCAGCGCTTCGTACGCGGCATGTTGCTGACGCGCGCGCTCCGGATCGATCGCCGTGCGCGACAAGTACGTCAACTCGCAATGCGCCAGGCTGGCGCTGACCGCGCGGGTGAGGGCGATTCGTCGTGTCATCCGGATGACAAGTGAGACTGCCTGACGCTATACTCCACTCCGCGAACGATGGAAACTACCGCGCCAGAACAACCGCGCCGCCACGACCGATTCATCCAGGCGATCGCGATTTTCAAGTTTCTCAAGACGCTGCTCTTCCTGCTCGCCGCGCTCGGCGCGTTTGGCCTCATGCAAGAAGGGATCGCCGACCGCGCGCGCGAGTGGGGCTCGAACCTCGCCTTCACGACCGGACAGCAGCTCGTGCGCAACACGATCATGCTCATCACGGGACTCAGCCGACAGAAGATTGGCGCGCTTGGACTCGTCGCGGTGTTCTACGCGGCGCTGTTCGGCACGGAGGGCGTTGGACTCTGGCGCGAGAAACGCTGGGCGGAGTATCTGACGGTGATCGCGACGGGCTCGCTCATCCCGTTCGAGATCTACGAGATCTTCAGGCGACCGACGCCGATCAAGTTCGCGACGTTCGTCGTGAACATCCTGGTAGTGATCTACCTGATTTATCGGCTCCGCCGGCCGCGCACAA
>DATEGN010000059.1:0-6323 GCA_035280125.1 Gemmatimonadaceae bacterium
GGCTTGGTCGCGGCGACGCTTCCGCTTTCACGCGGAAACAGAGACGCTCCCTTGCGCACTCTCCATCCTGCCGCGTCGAGACCGGCGAGCGTTTCGAAGCGCTGATCGGATACCCGTCCCGGCGCACCGAGTTGAACCCATAACTCTTCGGTCTTACCCGGTGCGAATGGGTGCAGGAGCACACACTGGCGTGCGAGCCCACGGATAACTGACGCGAGAACGTTGTCGAGGTCCATCGCGAGCGACGGGTCCTTGGCCAGCGCCCATGGTTGCGACGACTGCACGAATTCATTGCCCCGCGTGACGCTGGCCAGCGCGCGCTTCGCGCCTTCTTGTAAGAGATACCCGCGCGATCCGTCCATTGCCGAGTGATATCCGACCAAGTCGGCGGTGTCGGCCTGATCGAGCGCGGTGCGCTCACCAGCTGGCACTACGCCGCCGCGATACTTCTCGACCATCGCGATCGCGCGCGACGCGAGATTGCCCCAGCTGTTCGCGAGCTCCGCAGTGTAGCGTTCGTCGAAGCGCTCCCAGGAGAAGTCGCCGTCGCCGTCGAACGGAATCTCGCGCAGCAAGAAATAGCGCAGCGCGTCCGGGCCGTGTCGATCGATGGCCTCGCCTAACGAAAACGCAACGCCCGCCGACTTGCTGAACCGCTCGCCGCCGAAGCTCATGAAGCCATGCGCCCACACCTGCTGCGGCAACTCGATCTCCGCCGCCTGCAGCATCGCGGGCCAGACGACGCAATGCAGGCGCGTAATGTCCTTGCCAATGACATGGAGCTGCGCCGGCCAGAGCTCGCGATACCGTTTGTCCGGGAATCCTGTGGCGGTCAAGTAGTTAGGCAATGCGTCGAACCACACCCACGTACCCTGCTCTTCGCCCGTGCTCGAAGGCAGAGGGAAGGGAATCGCCCAGCTCAGGCGCGAGCGCGTGATCGAGATGTCCTCGAGGCCCTGTGCGAGCAACGCCAGGATCTCATTGCGTCGCGATTCGGGCCTGAGAAAGTCTGGCCGGTCGTCGAACAGGCGCTCGAGAAATCCCTGATAGCGCGTCAAGCGAAAGAACCAGTTGCGCTCCTCTGTCCACTGCAATTCGCGCGTGGGGTGGAGCTCGCAGCGGCCGTTTACGACCTCGCTGTCGCGCTTGAACAGCTCGCAGCCGACGCAGTACCAGCCCTCGTACGTCTGCTCGTAGAAGTCGTCCGGATTCTTCTCGTGAATGCGCTCGATGAGCGCTTTCACACCCAGTTTATGGGAAGGATCTGTGGTCCGTAGAAACTGGTCGTTAGAAATGCCAAGGCGTTTCCACATTCCTTCAAATGTCGCTGCGATTCGATCGACGAACGCCTGGGGCGACACGCCGCGTTCCTCGGCGGCTTGGCGAACCTTCTGGCCGTGCTCGTCCATTCCCATGAGGAAATGCACATCGTCGCCAGCGAGACGACGATATCGAGCGATGGCGTCGGCTCCGATCTTCTCGAGCGCATGACCGAGATGCGGGTCACCGTTCGCGTAGTCGATTGCCGTCGTGAGATAGAATCTTGCCAAGTGCCGTCCCGTAAGTGCAGTTGCCTAACGCGCGTACCGAGCCGCCGGTCAAGCTGGCGATGACGAGGATCCGTTTGACCCGTTGCCGCCACCGTTCGTGTCCCCTCGCTCGCGGCCGGCTCGGTTGCGGCGGCCGCCGCGGCGTCCACGCCGGCGATGTGGCTTGCGCGCGGCCTCGGCCAGTTCCGTGTCGCCATTCGCGGGGGTTTTCCCGCTCTCCGCCGGCGCAGCGTCGGTGCGTGGTGCTTCTTCAATGATGTCGATCGCCGACGTCAGCTCGCTTTCCTCCTCGACCTCGGCACGCATATCGACCGCTTCGTATTCATCCGTCACCGTCGGGGCCATCGGCCCGGCGCCAACCGCCTCGAGCTCGGCGCGCAACTCGTCCAGGGGAACGAGACGCACTTCAGCGTCCACGCCGCGCAGCGTAACCCGCTCCCGGAAGATATCGTTGGCGACAACCTTCTCCTCGCCACGCCGCGTGCGAATGGTCTTGCCTTCCTTCGGGAAGCGCTTGCGCTGCTGCACGTAGAACTCGTGCTCGTAACGAAGGCAACACATCAGCCGGCCGCACGCCCCAGAAATCTGCGACGGATTCAGCGACAGCCGCTGATCCTTCGCCACGCCGAGGTTCACCGGTCGCAGCTCAGGTAACCAGGAGCTCGAGCAATACTGCCGGCCGCACCGACCGATGCCATCGAGTCTCTTGGCCTCGTCGCGGACGCCGATTTGCTTCAGCTCGATGCGCGTCCTGAACATCGCCGCAAGCTCGCGTACGAGGTTTCTAAAGTCGACGCGTTTATCGGCGGTGAAATAGAACGTCAGCTTCTTGCGATCCCACTGCCACTCGGCGTCAGAGATCTTCATCACGAGCTGATTCGCCTTCACGCGCTCCATCGCCTTGCGACGCGCATCGTCGTCCTGCGATCGAACTTCATTGAAGCGACGCAGGTCGTCTGGCGAAGCGAGACGTCGCACCTTCTTGGCCGGCGCTGCTTCGCCGATTCCGTGGGGCGTACCGACACTGCGCTTCGCGGCGAGCTCACCGACGGAGTGCACACGGCCGAGGTCCTCTCCGCGGTCTGCGTCCACGATCACTGGCGCGGTGGGCGCCAGCGATTCGTCAGCCTCCCAGAGGAAGAACTCCTTGCGATTACCCTTGAATGAGACTTCGACGAGATGCGACATCCTTTGTGGACTGGAGATCGGAGCAAAGCAGGCGCGTCTACCTTCGCGCCTACTCCACGAATTGGCCGAGCCGCTGGAATTTTTCGCGCCGTCGCCTAACGAGCTTGTCCGGCTTGAAGCGGCGGAGCTCGTCGAGGTGACGACAGAGCGCGTCCTGCACTGATTTGGCGGTTGCCTCGTGATCGGCGTGGGCACCACCAGGCGGCTCCGGAATGATCTCGTCGATGACGCGCAGCTCGTACAGATCGGGCGCGGTGATCTTGAGTGCCGTCGCCGCCTTTTCGCGCATCTCGGGACTCTTCCCATCCTTCCAGAGAATGGCGGCGCAGCCTTCAGCCGTGATCACGGAGTACACGGAGTTCTCGAGCATCATCACGCGATCAGCCACACCGAGGGCTAACGCGCCGCCAGACCCCCCCTCGCCAATCACGGTCGCGATTATGGGAACCTCGAGACGGCTCATCTCAAACAGATTTCGTGCAATCGCCTCGGACTGTCCGCGCTCTTCAGCCCCCAGGCCGGCCCACGCGCCGGGCGTATCAATGAAGGTCAGCACGGGCACATGAAACTTCTCGGCCAACTTCATGAGGCGCAGCGCCTTCCGATAACCCTCGGGATGCGGCATGCCGAAGTTGCGACGCAGGTTCTCCTTGGTGTCACGCCCGCGCTGATGGCCGATGATCATCACGGTCTCGCCGTCAAGCCGCGCCCAACCTCCCATGATCGCGGCGTCCTCGCGAAAGAGCCGGTCGCCATGCAACTCGACGAAATCGGTAAAGCATAGACGGATGTAGTCGTCCGCGAGCGGCCGCCTGTTGCTCCGGGCAACTTGGACGCGCTGGAATGGCGTGAGATTTTTATAGATCTCTTCCCGAAGCTCGGTGAGCTTTTTCTCGAGAGGCGCGATCTCCTCGGTGACGTTCAGCTGCTGGTCCCCGGCGAGCCGTTTGAGCTCATCGATCTGCTTCTCGAGCTCGGCCAGTGGCTTTTCGAAGTCCAATGTCGCTGTCGCCATCCAGAGTCCTCTCGCTCCTCACGCCCCGCGGACGAGGCGAACGCGCTCACTGCCGAGCAACGCCCGCAACTCATTCAGCGCTGATTGCGTCGCCGCGAGCTTGAGCGACCGCGATCGCAAGCGCGCCCGTCCGCCATTGCCATCACTCCACTGCACCTCGAGCGACGGCGCGCTCGATTGCGACGTCGAATGGGCCTCTATCACCGCGCGAACGTCCTGCATCACGTCCGCTGCCAGTCCATCGCCCAGCGTCAGATCGAGTGCTACCGCCACTTGGCCGCTGAGCCGCAGCTCCGCGAAGGGGCTGACCGATTCAACGATGAACGTCGGGTTCTCCGCGTCCTGATCGCGACGCGAATAACCACCCTTCAGTAGTACCGGGACATCTGTCCGGATGCGCTCCGAGAGAAGCCCCCACGCTTCCGGGAAGACCAACACCTCGGAAGATCCCGAAAAATCCTCAACTGTCAACCGCGCAAACTCGGCGCCGGAGCGTTTGCTGATCTGCTTCTTGATGGCCGTGACGACCACTCCGAGCGCGATCTGCTGGTCATGCCACCGTCCCAGGTCGGCCACCCTGTGCGTCGCAAACAGCTCGCACTCGAGCCGGAAGGGCTCGAGGGGATGCCCTGAAATGTAGAAGCCAAGGATCTCCTTCTCCCTGGTCAACCGCTCCGAGTCGGACAAGGGAGCGACGTTCGGCAAGGTCCGACTCGCTAGACCGTTGCCCGCGGCAGAATCGAGGTCGCTTCCGAATAGCGAGACTTGTCCTGCGGCGCGCTCCTCCTGTTTGAGCGATGCTTCCTGAAGCGCGCTGTCGAGCACCGCCCAGTACTGCGCTCGGTGACCACCAACGTTGTCGAGCGCTCCCGATGCAATCAACGCCTCGAACACGCGCCGGTTGCACAAACGCAAATCGACGCGTTCACTCAAGTCGAAGAGCGACGTGAACGGACCCTTTTCGCGCCGCGAAGCGAGGATCGAATCGATTGCCGAGCGGCCGACGTTCCGAATCGCGCCGAGGCCAAACCGGATACGCTTGTCGCCGACGACCGTGAACTTGTACCCGGACTCGTTGACGTCTGGGGGCAGCACGTCGAGATCGAGCTCCCTCGCTTCATTGATGAACTTCACGACACTATCAGTGTCGCCAATGGATGATGACAGCAATGCTGCCATGAATTCGGCAGCATAGTGCGCCTTGAGCCAAGCCGTTTGATATGAAAGAACAGAATACGCAACGGAGTGCGACTTGTTGAAACCGTAGCGGCCAAAGGTCTCGATCTGACCCGCCAGCTCCTCGATGATGTTGCGGCCGTACCCGCGCGCCACCGATTTCTCGATGAACTTGCCGAGCTCCTCGCGAATGAGCTCCGCGTCTTTTTTGCCTACCGCTTTGCGCAGAACATCGGCCTCGGCCAAGGAGATCCCGGCGAGGATCTGCGCGATGCGCATGACCTGCTCCTGGTAGGTGATGACGCCGTACGTCGGCGACAGCACCTCCTCGAGCTCGGGGAGCGCGTAGGCGACGGCCTCTTCGCCACGCTTGCGACGCTGGTAGACGCGATGCATCCCCGCGTCGAGTGGGCCTGGGCGCATCAACGCGTTCGACGCGACGAGATCGTCGAAGCGGTCGCAGCGCATACTTCGAAGCATGTCCGTCGCCAGCGGAGATTCAAATTGAAAAACGCCGGTGGTGCGCCCGGCGCGAAGCATGTGATACACCTTCTCGTCATCGAGCGGGATACTATCAATGTCGAGGCGCGTCGCCCCCCGCTCGTCGATCGCCTTGACCGCGTCGTGAATGACCGTGAGCGTCGTTAGGCCGAGGAAGTCCATCTTGAGCATCCCGGCCTTCTCGAGGCAATTCATGTCGTACTGGCTCACAACGACTGTCTCGTCGTTGATGTCGCCATCTTTCATCGAGCCGGAGCCCTTGGACGCCTGCGTGCAGATCGGGACGTAATCGTCAACGGGTCCGGGCGCGATCACGACTCCGGCCGCATGGACACCGGTATGCCGCGACAGGCCCTCGAGGGCGATCGCGTAATCGAGCAACTGGTGATACCGATCGTCCGTCTCGTAGAGCTTCTTCACCTCGGGGATCTGCTCGACGGCGTCCTTCACCTCCAACGAGAAGTTGGGCTGATTGGGAATGAGCTTCGCCAGCTGATCGGTCTCGACGGGAGTAAAACCAAGCACGCGGCCGACATCCTTGATGGCCGCGCGCGACTTCATCGTCCCGAAGGTGACGATCTGGCACACGGACTCGCGGCCGTACTTCTGCCTCACGTAGTCGATGACCTCGCCGCGGCGCTCGAAGCAGAAGTCCACGTCGACGTCGGGCATCGACACGCGTTCGGGATTCAGGAATCGCTCGAACAGCAGGTCGAATTTGAGCGGACAGACGTTCGTGATCTTCAGCGCATACGCGACGAGCGATCCCGCCGCCGATCCGCGCCCCGGCCCGACCGGGATTCCACGTTCCCGCGCCGCCTTGATGAAATCATAAACGATGAGGAAATAACCCGCGTATCCCGTTTTCGTGATGACGCCGAGCTCGTACTCCA
>DATEGN010000060.1:0-10058 GCA_035280125.1 Gemmatimonadaceae bacterium
CCCTTCCCGATCCGCTTGGCCGACTTCCACGCTGCCAAGGTTGTCGGATCATCGGCGAGCGCGCTCCTCACTTGAGCGTCCACGAACCGCATAACGAGATGCGCTCGCGTTGCGGTGGCCTTGAGTCCGCCCCAGGCTGCCGCCTTCGTCGTAATGCTCTTGCCCCGTGCGTCGATCGACGCACGCACTGCCGCCGCCGCCGCTAACAGCGCGTCGACGAAGTTCTCCGGACGGCCGTTCCCGACAAAGACCGTCTGATGCTCTTTCGCTGCCTCGGCCATCGCGGTCGCATCCTGGACAAGCACTTCCACTTTCACCTTCGGCGATAGCCGGAGCGCTTTGAAGCCCGGCACATCACGTAGATGCGCCGCAGCGATCGTCGCGATCGGGCGCATGTGGTGATTCACGAGGTCGCGACGCAGCGCTTTCTGAGCCGCCGTCTGGCTCCTGGCGTTCAGCTTGCTGCTGGCCTGCGCGGCCTCGTTGACCCCCATCTCCTCCACGACTTCATCGAACTCCTTCCGAGCCGCCGCCGCATTCTCGGCGAACAGCTTCACCGCGAACTCGTCCAGGAACTGCTGGACGCGCCGCAGCATGGTAAAGATCCGAATCTGCTGTGCAATCACGATTGCCCCCCTCCAGGGGTGCGAAACACGTTGGACGCCTGTCGTTCTGCGATCCCCCGCCTTCGCTGCGCGCGAGCGAAAACTCGGAGATCCCCGCCGCCGGCGTCATGCGCGGCCGATGTGCCCCTCTACTAGAGAGAACGCCGCGCGCCCAAAAGTAGCTATGCGGTTCGTAAAGCGTGTCCTTCGCACACAGGTACCGCGGTCGCATCTGGTGAAGCGACGTTCGTGTTAGGAGGAGCCGCGTTCGTGTCGGGAATGGCGGCCTTCGCCTGCCGCCAAGTCAGGGCTGACTGCCAGCATTGCTTCGTTCGTCTCAGGCATTGTCACGTACGTGTTGGGCATTGCGCCGTTCGTGTTAGGCATTGCCGCGTTCGAGTGCGGCGTTGGAGCGTTCGACTTGGGAAGCGCAGCGTTCGCCTTGGGAAGTGCAACGTTCGTCTTGGGCGGTGCACCCTTCCTCTCGAGAAGTGCCGCGTTTGCCTCCGGAAGAGCGACGTTTGCGTCCGGAAGTGTCACGTTTGCCTCGGGAACCGCGGACGTTTGCCTCCGGACGTGCACCATTTGCCTCGGGAAGTGCGACGATCGCCTCGGGAAGTGCCACATTTTCCTTGGGAGGCGCGACGTTGGCCTGCGGAAGTGCCGCGTTTGCCTCCGGAATTGCGACGCTTGCCGCGGGGAAGTGCCACGTTTACCTCTGGAAGTGCCGCCTTTGCCTTGAGAGCTGGAGCGTTCGCCTTCGGAAGCGCTGCCTTCGCCTACGAAGGGATTCACGGCTTTCGCTATGCCGGCCCAAACGCTACCGTCTTAGACGTGTCCCGCCGCCCACCCCCCGCCGCGCGCCGCGCCATCATTGCCGTTCCCTTCCTCGCTGCGATCCTCCTCGCCATGCGCCTCGATCGCGGGCCTTTGCGTACGCCCGCGGACGCGGCACACCCCGGATTCGTACTCCGTGACGAGACAAAGGTCGCTGGCATCGACTTCGTCCACCATCGGCCGACCTTCGATCCGAAAATCGCCAACATCGAGCCTCACGTTGCGGCGCTGGGCGCTTCGGTGTCCGTCACCGACTTCGACGGCGACGGCTGGCCCGATCTCTATTTCACGAACAGCCGCTTCGGCGAGCCGAACGCGCTCTATCGCAACAAACACGACGGGACCTTCGAGGAGGTCGCCGCGAGCGCAGGGTTGGCGGACCTCAACGAACCAGGTCAGGGCGTCTCCATGGGAGCCATCTGGGGCGACTTCGATAACGACGGGCGTGAAGACGTCCTGGTTTATCGCTACGGCTATCTCGCTCTCTTCAAGAATCTCGATGGAAAGCACTTCGAGGATGTCACCGAACAGGCAGGACTCAAGCGTTGGGTGAATAGCAACGGCGCGATCTGGATCGACTACGATCGCGACGGCAAGCTCGATCTATTCGTGACGGGTTACTTCCGGCCCGACGTGGATCTGTGGCACCTGACGACGACGCGCATCATGCACAACAGCTTCGAGTTCGCCACCAACGGCAGTGGCAATCTCCTCTTTCACAACCTCGGCAATGGCAAGTTCGAGGACGTGACGGATAAGATGGGCGTGCGGGGCTCGCGCTGGGGACTCGCCGCGGCCTCGGCCGATCTCAATGGCGATGGGTGGCCGGACGTTTATGTCGCGAACGATTACGGCCCGGAGGAGCTCTATCTCAATGATCACGGCCGTCGATTTGTACTCACAAATGCTGGGCTGGAAAGCGAGTCGAAAAGTGGCATGGCTGTCGCGTTAGGCGATGCCTTCAATCGCGGACATCTCGACGCCTTTGTCACCAACATCTCCGAGCGCGGATATCTCTTCCAGAACAACAATCTCCGGCTCAACGAGATGCTCGAATCGGGAAAGTTCAAGAATGTGGCCGATGGGCAGATCGCCGACGCCGGTTGGGCCTGGGGCGCACAGTTCGGTGATCTCAACAACGACGGCGCGAACGAGCTGTTTGTCGCGAACGGATTCATCTCCGGCGATCGGCAGAAGAGCTACTGGTACGCCATGTCGAAGATTGCCGGCGCCAATGGCAAGCTGTTCGAGGATGCTAAATCCTGGCCGGCTTTTGGCGACGCCAGTCTCTCGGGCTACGAGCGTTCGCGTGTCTACCTCAATCGTGGAGCCGCGGGATGGGTCGATGTCGCGAAGACCGTCGGCGCCACGGACGAATACGACGGACGCGCCGTCGCTCTGGCCGACCTCTCGAATCGCGGCGCCGTCGACGTGATCGTCGCTAACCAGAATCAACCCGCCGTGTTGTATCGAGATTTTCCCGATAGCAACAACCATTGGATTGCGTTCAAGCTCGTCGCCACGCGGAGCAATCGGAGCGCGATCGGCGCCGAGGTAACGATCGAAGCGGGTGATCTCGTGCAGCGACGCGTCGTCGACGGCGGCTCGGGCTTCGCCAGTCAGAACGATCGGCGACTCCATTTCGGACTCGGACGCCATGAGTGGGTGGACCGCGTGACAATCCAGTGGCCGTCGGGGACGCTGCAGACATTGCAGCGTCCGCCCATCGACGACTTCGTCTCTATCACTGAGCCGGAGCGCTGACCTCGTGACCGACACGACGCATCCGACTATCGACGAGCGAAGCATTTTCGCGCGAGCGTGGGAACAGAGCCGCCGCATCGATCCGCGATACCTGATTGCGTTCCTCATCACGCTGGTCTTGCTCGCGGCGCAGCTTCGTTACCATATGTTCGGCGGCTACGACCGTCTCGTACTCGCGCTCGGCATTTGTATGGCGACCGAGGCCGTCCTCTCCTGGTTCGATCGCGGCAAGATCGTCAATCTGCAGAGTGCGTACATCAGCGGGATCAGCCTCACGCTCTTGACCAAGCCGCAAGGCGCCGCGCTCTGGCCATTCGCGCTTGGCGGTTTCCTCGCGATCTCGTCGAAGTACGTTCTGCGTTATCGCGACAATCATCTCTGGAATCCGACGAACTTCGCGATCACGATTCTGCTTCTCACGGCGCCCGACCGTGTGTCGGTGCTGAGTCACCAGTTCGGCAACGACATTGCTACCAACCTCGTGATCTGGACGTTCGGGTTGATTATCGCGAGCCGCGTTGGCGTCCTGCATATCACACTCGCCTACCTCGCGAGCTTTCTCGTCCTCGGCAGCCTTCGGGCGACCGTCCTTGGACTCCCCGTGATGCCGGAGCTCGCGCCGATCACCGGACCGATGTATCAGCTGTTCGTGTTTTTCATGATCACGGATCCGCGAACCGTGGTCAAAGGCAAACGGAAACAAATCGTCGTCGCGGTATTGATCGCCGTTATGGAAACGCTCATTCGTTACGCAGCCGATCGCGGCGTGCCGCTACCGATCGCGTTCTCAGCCGCGCCCGCGTTCCTGGCACTGGCGACGGTGGGGCCGATTGCGAAATGGATCGACCTTCGGCGGAATGCGTGTGGCCACTCAGCAATTCGTCAAGCTTTTCAAAACGACCGAGTGGCCTAAACGCTCAGGGCCATCCTACGAAGACCAGGAATCGCCGCGAGCATCTCCGTGCGCGTCATGCCGAGTAGCGCGTGTCGCTCGACGAGCGCATCGAAGTCCACGGGATAGAGATTGCCTCGTTGGCGATCGGCGAGTCCGGCGATGTTTCGCGGCTCGATGGCGCGGGCAATCCAGTCCGCGAACTCGGTTCGCTCGGCGTCAGTTCCGGCCAGGCCACTGCGACGCGTAATCGCTCGCAGTGCCGCGAGGCTTTCGTGCGGGAGAGGCTCCAGAACGGGGTCCCCGATGCCGAGGAAGCCATTCCACGCCACGTCATCGGTAACCGTTAGGCGCTGGCTCACCTCCGCGAACGACACCGTCGCGAAATACAGCATCGCCTGCGCCGCGAAGAGATCGAAGTGCGCCATCGACTCGTACGCGCCTGCCACGAGCCGGTCGATCTGGTCTGCTTCGGCGGCGAGCAGTTCGCCATACCGCGCGAGCTCGCTACCAGCGGGGACGCGCCGAGGTTGTTTCGCGTCCTCGAACATCAGGCCGAGGCGCGCGACGGCGCGGAGGCTCCAGGCGATCCCTGTGGAAAAGAGTGGATCCACAAATGCAAAGGCGTGCGGCAGCAGTACCCAGCGATCGCCGCTTGCGAACGTGAGACGGTGCTGAATGAGCGGTCGAAAGGCGACCGGCATCAGCGCTCTTGCCTCCCCAAAAAGCCTCGCGAGCGTCGGATATCGATCGAGCAGCGCACGCCACAGTGCGTCGGCATTCGAGACATCGAGCGCCTGCATCGCCCGCTGAGTGAGGAGAAACCCGGCGCTCGTTGTCCCGTGATCGAAGCGCAGCGAGTACATCCAGCCCTCGTCGATCACATGGTGAGCCGCAGCCCAATCGTCCGGATATGGCCCGGCCGGCAGTTCAGGGACGATGTCCCTCATCAACGCTACATCGTCGAAGTGACCGAAGACGAGCCCGGACCGCGTCTCGGTTCGGTCGAGCCCTGAGGGAATTCCAAGTTGACGCGCGAGAAAACCGCCCGGGCCCGATGCGTCGACAACGAACTTTGCACGCAACGCGAAATCGGCGCCGTTGCGGATCCCCATCAGCCGAACGCCATCCGCAGTCACTTCGACGCTCGTTAGGTCCGTTCGATCGCGATAATCGACGCCGCCAGCGATCGCCTCGCGCACGAAGTGATGATCGACGTCGGCACGTAACCAGTGCGTATCGGAGATCTCGTCATTGGGACTCGCCGCGACAAGAAGCCGCTCCGAGTCGAGGCCTTTGTTACGGAATTCCTCTCCGCGGTGATGTCTGTAAAACGTGAAGCCGCGCTTCAGGCCGCGGCGTATCTCTGGATAACGGGTGAGCCATCGGCCGTGCGTGGCCATGTGATAACAGTCGGCCAGTCCATAACGTGTGCCGAGGTGCTCGAGCGAAAGATTCGCGAGCGGCGTGGATGACTCGCCGACCGCGAAGCGAGGATGAGTCCCCCTCTCCAGCAATACGACGTCGTAGCCCATGACGGTGAGCACGCGCGCCAACAACGAGCCGGCGAAACCACTCCCGACGACCGCAATCTCGCACGACTCGGTCACACTCCTCCGCTCGCGCATGCGCCGCACTCGATCCGCGGCTCGGCGCGCCCTGTCAGGTTGATGCGACCGAGTCGAGCGATTCGTGCCTCCCGACACGTCGCGCAGGCAGCCCAGCGATCGATGTCCCACAAATCCATCGTCACCACCGTGCCTGTCAATCCCAGGCACTTGTCGAGCGCGCTCTCTATTTGGCCGAACGTGGGCGATGTGAACTTGCCTAACGACCGCAACCGCTCCAACTCGCCGTTGCCACCGCGGACGGGAATGATCGCAACAACTGCTGCACCGCGTTGGGCCGCGTAGCGAACCGACCGCACGGTCCACTCGACGCTCTCCTCAGTCGGAATATGGGGCGTTCCCAACAGGACAAACACGCGCAGCTCGATGTCATTCTCGGCGAGGAACTGTGCCGTCCGATCGAATCTCGAGAGATCGAGGCGCTTGTTGAGCTCTTTTGCCGCGACGGGGTGCACCGTCTCCAATCCAACCGCCACTTCGAGTCGTCCCGCGATTTGACCTGAAAAGTCGAGCGTCGGCGGGCCAATCGTATTGACGTGTGATTCGACCGTGACCCCGGTGAACGGCGCGGCGAGTGCCGCAATCCGCGGCCAGTCCTCGAGTGGCACGGCATGTCGATCGAAGAAGTTGCTTGCGTTATAGAGTTTGAGGCGGTGAGGCACTGGTCGCGGCTGTGCGATCAGTATCTTCTCGATCTGCGTCGGAAGCGCCCCCGCCGGCGTCGGGGCGTTGGTCGTAAACTTCCAGAGATCACAGAACGAGCACGTGAACGGACATTCCGCGCCCGCGAGAAAAATCGTCAGCGCCCGTTCAACGATGCCGGAGGGTCGTCTTTCGTCGTCAAGGGCGGTGCCGTGCGCGACGCTGGTGTCGACAAGCGGCTTTGGCGGCCGCAGGCTGCGAATGCGCGCATCGGCGCCAGAGTTCGCCGACCGAGCCGAGATCGTCACACAGTCGCGGCTTGTGCGACCGGCTCCCGATGCGTCTGGAGCCTCTCGAAATGCCGGCGATAGCGCATCTCATTTTCAGGGAACAACCGCGCCACCTGCTCGGGCGACACCGAACCATGTTGGAACCGACGCTTCGCGAAGATCGGCATATCGAGTCCGAGCACTGATCGCACGCCGCGAGAGATTACTTCACCCTTGAGTGCGTACAGCAGCTCATGTGAGCCTTTCGTCAACTCACCAAATGGAATCGCCTCGGCAACCGCGACCACCGATGGCCGGGTGTACGGACTGAATCCCTCGAAGCCGTGTTGCCGAGCGCACGCGTAGCTCCGGACGCAGCCACGCGAATAACCGCCGGAATATGTCAGCGAATGCTTGATCGACTCGACGCCCCATCCTTCCTGGTAGAGCATACGATTGTTGACGACGCTCTTGATCGTGAGCTCGCTGTTCGCTTCGATCGGATAGTCTTTCAGATTCTCGTCGCCGCCGTCACCGTCCACGAGCAGGCGCCAATCCGGGTAGCGCTCCCGAATGCCGGCGAGCAATGCGAGATTGGCCGCGGCGCAGTCCACGTCCAACGGTTTGTAGTCTTCGATCACCGAGACCGCGCGCAGCGGATCGAGCCCGCTCGAAGACACTTCAATCGTCTCGCCGAACATCTCGAGATTCGTACGGCTCAGGAATTCACGCGCCTGGCGTGCGTCCTGCCCTTCACCGTCGATCGAGAGTGTGAACGCTTTGAGTCGCGCCGGTGACTTCCCCTCGTTCAGGAGGAGCTTGTAAAGGCACAGAAAAACCGCGCCACTGTCGATGCCGCCGGAAAATGGCACGCCGATCGGCGCGGCGGCATCCTGAACGGCGAGCCAGCGACGCAGCGCTTCATAGAGTGCCTCGACGTAGCGCCGACCGATGAGATCCAGGTCGTTAGGCAGCGTACCGCGCGGTGGATCGAAGAAGCGACGGTGCACCGGGTTGGGATCCGGGCAGCCGACGAGTCGAAGCGTGGTGACATGATGCGCCGGTACCATGCGCGTGTAGCTGGGATGGAACTGGTCGGACCATCCGTGTCGTGCGAGCTCCTCGGCGATCTCGCCGATTCGTTCGGCGACGATGAGTGCCGGCCCATCGACGGCCTTCGCGAGGAAATACCGCATCGGACGGTCGAGACTACGCGCGAGCAAGACGCGCTCACCGTCCTGCGCGAGGAGGGCGAACGATCCATCGATGTCGAGAACCTCTCCGACATCATTCGAGAGCAGGCGCCGCTGGGCCTCTGGTTCATCGATCGTCCAGAGGCGCTGCGACTGGGGGTCAATGAGGTTGATGACGCGGGAAATCGGCAGCTGTCGATTCATGCGGTGCAGGCCTCGGCTTTGGGGTCAACCACCCTTCAAATTACCGCATGACTTTGCGCTCAAAAAGCGGCTTGCGGCTTCTTGACACGATACGCGCCAGGCTGCTTTTCTCTGCGCTCCTCCCACTGGATACCATCCCTCTGCGCCCTCTGCGGTTCATACTCCTCGCAGCATGTCTGAGTTGTAAGCTCGCCAAGCGCGAAGCGCCCGTATTCGAACTCCTTCCCGCCTCGCGCACGGGCGTCACGTTCGCGAACACCATTACGACCAGTGATTCGCTGAACGTGCAGACGGACACCTATGTCTACAATGGCGCCGGCGTTGCGGTCGGCGACATCGACAACGACGGCCTGCCCGACCTGTTCTTCGCCGGCAATCAAGTCTCGAGTCGCCTGTATCTCAACAAAGGGAACATGCACTTCGAGGACATCACCGAGCACGCGGGCGTGAAGACGAGCCGCTGGGCAACTGGTGTGACGATGGTGGACATCAACAACGATGGCTATCTCGACATTTATGTCTCGGTGTCCGGGCCCGAATGGTCCAAGGGCGCGGATCGGGCGAACCTGCTCTTCATCAACAACGGCAATCGCACCTTCACGGAGTCCGCGGTGAAGTATGGGATCGCTGACACGAACTTCACCACGCAAGCCGCGTGGCTGGATTACAACGGCGACGGCTGCCTCGATCTCTTTCTCCTCAATAACTCGCCCAAGGACTTCTCGCGCGGTGTGAGCAGTCAACCGACCGGAATCCCCGCCACCACTCCCGGGAGCTACAACGAGCTCTATCGCAACAACTGCAACGGGACCTTCACGAATGTCTCGAAGGAGGCCGGCATTCTCCGGGACCCGGGATTCGGCCTTGGCGTCGTCGTCAGCGACTTCAATGGCGACGGATGGCCGGACATCTATGTCTCGAACGACGGTCCGCCTAACGATGTGCTGTACATCAATAACCGGAATGGCACCTTCACGAATACCGCCGCGCGCTCGCTCCGTCACACGAGCCAGGCCGGCATGGGCGTCGATGCGGCCGATTTCAACAACGACGGGTGGGCGGACATTCTTCAGGTGGACATGCTGCCGCACGACCTGCGTCGCCGCAAGCGCATGAGCGGCTTCATGACCTATGGCAATCTCTTGGACACGCATGCCCGTGGTTTCCGCGACGACTATATACAAAACTCACTTCAGCTGAACAGTGCAGTCAGCCCGCAAGGCAACGTGGTGTTCAGCGAGATCAGTCGGCTTGCCGGTGTTTCGGCAACCGACTGGAGCTGGAGCGCGCTCTTCGCCGACTTCGACAACGATGGGTACAAGGACATTTTCATCGGCAACGGCTATCCCAAGGCCGTCAACGATCTCGATTACGTCAGTTCGGCCATGGCCGCACTACGCCGCGGCGAGAAGCCGCGCGCCCGAGAGATTCTCAAACAACTTCCCGGGATCAGCCTTCCAAACTACGTGTTTCGCAACAACGGCGATCTGACTTTCACCGACAAGAGCGCGGCGTGGGGAATCGATCAGCCGAGCTTTTCGTACGGCGCGGCGTACGCGGATCTCGATAACGACGGCCGGCTCGATCTCGTCGTGAACAACATCGACGCGCCGGCATTCATTTATAGGAACGTGCTGCCTCGCGACGAAGCGCATCATTATCTCCGCGTGCGGCTCGATGGTGAGCCTCCGAACCGACGCGGCGTCGGTGCGAACATCGCCGTGTTCGCGGGTGGACAGAAGCAGTACATCTATCAAACGCCATATCGCGGCTTCATGTCGAGCGTGGACGACCGCGCGCACTTTGGCCTCGGCCGCGCCACCGTCGTCGACAGCCTGGAGATCACGTGGCCTGACGGCCGCTACCAGCGATTGACCAACGTCGCTGTCGATCGGGAGATAGTTGTTAGGCAGGTGGATGCGAAAGAGCATCGGCCGCCGGCCGGAGAAGCACACCCTCTCTTTGCGCTCGCCGATCCTGCTCGCGCGATTTCGTACAAGCAATCCTTCGATAACCTCATGGAT
>DATEGN010000061.1:0-8485 GCA_035280125.1 Gemmatimonadaceae bacterium
GGTGCGGACCAACAGCAATGTCGCGACGTTGGCAACCGCGATGAGCAATACGCACGCGACAACGCCGGCGAAAACGACATCGTGGGACTGGGTCGACGCAACGTATCGCTCGCGAAGCGGAGCCGCGACCAGCCTGGTCGACACCGGTTGCCCGCGTGCGGTCGTCTGGACAGCGGGCGCGATCGTCGTCAGCTCGCTTCGAAGCATGCTCAGGCTTGCGTTAGGCGAGAGCCGGCCGACGACGGTCACATTGCGAATCGATGGGCGGGTGCTCGGATCGAGCGTCGGCACCACTGGCAGCCAGAACTGCGAGCCTGCTTCGAACTCGAATCCCGCCGGCATGACGCCGATCACCGTGTACTTCGTGTCGCTGAGCTTCACGACTTTGCCAAGGATATCCGGATCCTGCGCGAAGCGGCCAGTCCACAACGCATAGCTCAGCACAACGGTGTACTGCGCGCCGAGACGATCATCCTCGGCGCTGAACGTTCGACCCAGGCTTGCCCGCGTATTGAGCAAGGCAAACACGTTAGGCGAGACGACACCGCCGAGAATGGGTACTATCTCGTCGCCCAACACCAAACCCTTGGCGCCAGACGTGAAGGCCGCGACGGTATCGAGGGAATGGAACGGATGCTCGCGCAGTACCTGCGCGAACGTCTCGTACGACGGATCGCAGCCGACCAGGCAGGCCGCCACGGAGCCGTTCGCCGCGAGCGGCACTTCTTGAATCACGACGAGGCGGTCGCCATTGGGGAAGGGAAGCGCACGAAAGCGCACGGCGTCGAGGACGCTGAACGCGGCCGCACTCGCGCCAACGCCAAGTGCGAGCGACAACACCGTCGTCGCCACGAACACCGGACTTCGGGAGAGCGATCGCGCGGCAAGCCGGAGATCGTGGCGGAGCAGATCGAGTCGGTCGAAGACGTTCGATGTCACGAGCACACCTCCAGCGCGTTCACGGCGTCGATTTTCGTCGCGTCGATAAAGCAGTACAACCCGCAATGCGTCAAACCCGCGTCACGGAATTCCCGCCGGTACCGCGAGGCCGATCGCTGGATCCAGCCCTCCATGTCTCCCTCCATGTCATCCTCGCGAGCATACGCTTCGATGTACGCGACGCCGCCTAACAAGCGGCGAATCTCGCGCAGTCCAGGGCCAAGGTCCGGGGTCGGCACATATTGCAATACGTCCGCGCAGACGATGAGATCGAATGGTCCGCGCAGCTTGAGCGCGCGAACCGTACCAAAGCTTCCCTGCCTAACGTTCCTGCTCGTGCCGAAGGTCTGCACGGCGTACTCGCTCGACTCCACGCCGATATATCCGATGCCCGGCCGCATGCGGCGGAGGGCGACGTACCAGCGTGCCTCTCCGCACCCGATGTCGAGCACCGTTCGCACTCTTCGTCCGAGCATGTACTCGGCGGCCGAGACGGCGAGGTGCACCTTGCGTTCGAGTACACGCTCGGATGTGACGCGGGTGCGCGGATCGCGGTACCAGCGGTGGAAATACGAAGAATCATAGAGTTTTGCCATGGGCTGGAAGGTGCTAAGGGCCAAGTGCCAGGTGCTAGGTGCACCTGCAGTCCGCACCTTGTTGCAGTAGCTCGGCGCCGCGCGTCTATGTACCGCATGCATCCTTCTCGCGATAACCCAGCCATCCGCCAGTCGGCGCTCGATCGCGCTCGCTGGTTCGTGTTCCGGCATTTCGAAATGGTGCTCGTGCTGCTGCTGGTGAGCAGCATGCTGGCGATCCATTGGTTTATCGACGAGAAGATTGCTTTTCTCAATTTTTACTACCTGCCTGTGATCGCGGCCGGCTTTTATCTCGGGCGGCGAAGTGCTGTGTGGTCCTCCGTCTTCATTGTTGCGCTTGTCGCCTTCTTCGAGGCGTTCGTTGGCCTGAATGGCTCGGCCGCTGTCGAAGGTGGCGTAAATGTGCGGCTCCTCTTCACGTTGATCCCATGGGCTGGATTTCTGATCCTCACCGGCTACGTCGTCGGGACATTGGCTGATCAGCGGCGCGCGCGCCTCGAAGATCTCAAGGGCGCGTACATGACCATGCTCGAGTTGATGACCTTTCATCTCGAGTCCAGCGAGAGACACAACACCGGTCACAGCTTCCGCGTCGCCGAACGCGCGGTGACGCTCGGCCGCGAACTAGGTATGCGCAGCGAGGAGCTGGAAGACCTTCGCGTCGCGGCACTCCTCCATGAGCTGGGGCCGCAGGACCCACGGCTGCTGCGCCTCTTCGAGCAGTTCCCAGGCGATGTCCGCCAATTGCCGATTGCGACGTCGATGCGCGCGGCGCTCGACCTCGTGAGCGAGTACAGCCACTACCATGAGCACGTCGGTGCCGATTGGCCCGTGGATCTCGTGCGCGGCTCGCTCGCGGTGAAGGTTCTTGCTGTCGCCGATGCGTTCGAGACGTTGCAGATGCCGAGTCCCAATCGGCCGCCCTTCTCGCCCTGGAGCGCCGTCGAGGAGATCGAGCGCGGAGCAGGCCAGATCTTCGCCACCGATGTCGTGCGCGCATTACGTAAGCTTGCCGCGGCACCGGAGCCTGTCGAGCAGATTCCGCGCGCGCTGAGTGTCGTACGGGGCTGACCGGTCGGGATCTTCCTCGTCCCTTGGCGTCAGGTGTTGAGGGCGACTAGAGGGTCGACTCTCGCTGCGCGGCGCGCCGGCACATAGCAGGCAAGGATCCCAACACACGCCAGCGTCAGTCCAAGTACGCCGTACACGAGGGGATTCGTGCTGCTGACACCATACAGCGCGGATCGAAGAACGCGCGTGAACGCGGCCGATGCCAGCACCCCGATGATCAGGCCGATGGTCGGCAGCGCCATCCCCTCCCGCACGACGAGCGCAATGACATCACGCGCTGTCGCGCCTAACGCGATGCGAATGCCGACCTCGCGCGTCCGCTGCGCCACGGAATGCGCGACGACGCCGTAGATCCCCATCGCGGCGAGCGCCACGGCAACGACTGCAAAGGCTGATAGTAACACCGTATCGAAGCGGCGCCCGGCCGATGCGTCGCCAATTACACCGTCCATCGTGCGCACCTCATACAACGCCAATCCCGGATTGACGCGCCGCACCGCTCGTCGCATTGCTGGTACGAGTGCTGCCGGATCGCCTAACGAACGTACCATCACCACTCGCGTCGCGTAAGTAAACTGCCGGTAGGACGTATAGAAATCCGGCTGAACGGGCCGCTCGTCCAGCGACTGATATGCGACATTCCCGACGATGCCGACGATCTCGGCGGCGGAATCAGGACGATCGAAGTTGCTCCCGCCGCCGAACCACACGCGTTTGCCAATCGGATCTTCGTTTGGGAAGAAGCGATCGGCGGCGAGACGATTGATGATCGCCACCCGGCGGCTGCCGGCCCTGTCGTCGTCCGTGAAAATGCGACCGCGCAGGAGCGGAATGCCGAGCGTCGCAAAATGTTCGGGCGCCACGTAATGTCGAAGTACAGGCGGCGCGTCCTGAGGCCGCGGTTGCGGGCGTCCGCTAACGTACAGCGTGGTGTTTGCGCAGCCGGTGCTCACCGGCGTGCAACCGTCTACCGTTGCCGCAGCCACGCCGGGCACGCGCTCGATCTCGGTCAGCACTTGATCGATCAGCAGCGGCGCGCGCCACGGCGGATACTGGACTTCCGATGGCCGGATCCAGAACGTCAGGATACGCTGTGGGTTGAAGCCGAGTGGCATCGCTCGGAGCCGACGATAGCTCTCGGTCATCAAACCGCCGGCGACGAGCAGCACCAAGGCGAGCGCGGTCTCCAACATCACCATCAGTGATCGCGCCGTTAGGCGACGGGGCGACGCGGCGAGGGTGACATTGGGCGCACCATCCTTGAGATCACGCGTGAGATCGAGGCGCTGCGGCAGGAGCGCGGGCACGAGTGCGCACAAGAAAGTCGCGAGGATGCTTACGCTAATCGCAACCGTTACGAACCGTGCGTCAGCTCTGGGGTCCGCGAAGGCACCGATGCTGCCGTACATGTTCCGGGGCGCGATCATTCGTGCGGGCAGGCCCAGCCACGGAACGAGCAGTAATGCAATCAACCCGCCAAACGCACCACCGGTCAGAGCAAGTGTCGCCCCCTCGATGAAGGTCTCACGCACCAGCTGCCAACGAGTCGCGCCGAGTGCGCTACGAACCGCCAACTCACGTCGGCGGCCGAGTGATCGGGCCAGTAGCAAATTCATAACATTGGCGCAGGCGAGGAGAAAGAGCAGAGTCACCGCGCCGACGAGCAAGAGCACCCATTGGCGCTCGCGCGAATCGACGCGCGCGTCGTTGAGGGACAGCGCCGTCGCCGCGAATCGATCACCGGTGCGATATCGGGCACCCGGTGCCATCCGATCGATCGACGCGCCGATGCCGTCAAGCGCGGTCGCCGCCGAAGCCAGCGTCACGCCGGGCGCAAGCCGACCGACGACGCTGATGAAGTTCTGATTGGTCTCGAGATATCCCGCGTAGCTCACCGCGACAGCCATGCCCGGTCTGATCCAGAGCTCCGACCGACCCGTTAGGCCAGCGAAACCTGGCGGCAACACGCCCGTGACCGAGAAGGGAAGCCCGTTGATCACCACGCGTTTGCCGACGATGCCGCTGTCGCCGGCGAAATACCGCTTCCACAAGCCATAACCGATCACGACCTCGGCGCGCGTGAGACTCTTGTCCGATTCCTCCGCCGAGAACAGCACGCCAATCCGCGGATGGACGTCGAGCGTGTGGAAGTAGCCTGTCGATACAACTTCAGCGTCCATCGGCTCGGGGTCGCCGCTGCCGTCACCAGTGAGCGTGAGCGTGGCCGATCGCGAGAAGCTCGCAACGTCGCTGAAAAGGCTCGGTTGGACTGCGTCGCGCAGCAGCAGAAAGCGACGATACGACCAACGTTCACGTTCGAGACCGCCCGCCGCGGATTGGTGCGTGCGGTAGAGAATTGCGAGACGCGCGGCGTCCGGAAATGGCGGCGGGCGGAAAAGCGCCGCGTCGAGCAGCGCGCCGACCAGTGAGCAGGCGGCGGTCGCGACGGCGATCGTCACTGCGACGACGGCGCCAAGCGGCGAGCGGAGGGTCCGAATGGCGGATCGCATGCTCCTAGGATGCCGCATTGGTACAAGATGCTTGAATTCGGGGGCGTGGCCTCGCTTGAGCGCTCCGCGTCGCTTACAATCGATCTCGGATCTTCGAGACTACTCACCAATGCCTCGCACGCAGAAAAACAAGGCCACGAAACGAACGCGATCGGCGACGACTCGTTCAAAGCGTCGCACCACCTCGGGCCCGAAGACACTCGCTATCGACGTGGGCGGCTCGCATGTAAAGGCGTCTGTGCTCGACGCGCGTGGCCGCATGATCCATGATCGGGTGCGGCTCGAGACACCGAAGAAGGTGACACCACCGGAGCTCGTTTCGCTCATTGCTCAGCTTGTGCCATCGCTGCCGCGATTCGATCGCGTGTCAGTCGGCTTTCCAGGCGTCGTGCGCAATGGAGTCGTTCGCACTGCGCCCAACCTCGGCACCGAGCGCTTTCAAGGATTCAACCTCGGGCGAGCGCTCGAACGACGATTGCACAAGCCCGTACGCGTCGAGAACGACGCCGATGTGCAGGGGCTCGCCGTCGTGAAGGGAAAGGGTGTCGAGATGGTGATTACGCTGGGCACCGGCTTCGGCTCGTCGATCTTCGTCGACGGGCATCTCGGGCCACACCTGGAGCTGGCGCACCACAGTTTTCGCAAAGACAAGACGTACGAGGACGAGCTTGGCGAGGCTGCCCGGCAACGCGACGGCGACCATAGCTGGCAACGCCATGTGATCGAAGCGATCGACTCGTTGCGCAACCTCACGAACTTCGATCATCTGTACATCGGTGGCGGCAATTCGCGATTGCTCGACATCGAACTGCCAAAAGACGTGACGGTCGTGTCGAATACCGCTGGAATTCTTGGTGGTGTGCGGCTCTGGGCCTGAATAGGGGCTAGGGCTAGAGATTAGGGCTCGGGTCCACACCCTAGCGCGCAATAATTCTCGGCGCTAACCCTAACCAGAATTCGTGATTCACGTTCGTGCCGGCACATCGCCTGCGACACAAGAAAGGTCCCTGAGCGTCTAGGAGTTAGAGACCCATGGACGACCCGATGGAGCGTGACCGCGACCGCGCAATATCGAACCATTCCTCGCCGAACGCGGCCGGCCGCGCAGATGACTTGCATCGCAATGGCCGCCACGCCTCGACTCGCGATGACCGCATGACGACCGACCTGCCGTCATCCGCGAAGCCAGCTCTCACGGATCGCGAACGCCGCGAGCGATGGCCGGTCGATTGATCGGAGGACCTTAGCGTCCCTTCCGGACGAAACCGATGTAATCGGTATAGACTGGCTCGCGGCCCGCAGTGCGCATCGCGCGCGCGATCTGGCCGCGATGATAGTGCCCGTGCAAGGCGACGTGCGTGAGAATTTCACCGACGCTGTTGTCGAACGTGTTGCCGGCGGTATTTCGGTAGCGCACTCGTTGCTCGCGCGTGTCGTCGCGCCGGCGGATAAGGTCGCGGAAGCGCTCGCGATTCTCACTCTCGAGTTGGATGCTTTCATCGAGGGACAACGTCGGCCAGACGGCGACTTTCGCCTTGCTCGAATCAATGCGGCTGAGCCAGAGGTGCTCGGCGGCGACGACGTGCGCGAAGAGCCGCAGGGTTTCAGGATCCGGTGGGCTTGTCCGCAGGTCGCGAACCAACTCGTCGTGCGCCCACCACATGTGGTCGTAGAGATTCTGGAGAAGATCCGACACCGATAACCTCACATCCGCAGCAAGTAGCTCGCTTTCACGAAGAACGCATCATTTACGCGTCGCAGCCGAGTGAACGCCAGCGGGTCATCCTCCGTGAGGCTGCTTCCGTAGCCGGCGAAGAACACGGTGCCTGGTGTCGGCCGATACGAGAAGAGCCAATCGACTCGGAACGCCGTCGACGGCAGACGCTCCACGTTCTGTGGGCCTAACGAGCCGAGCGTCAGGAGCGGTAACCCCGTTCGCGGATCGCGCACGAGTGTGTCGCCGGTCGTCGTTGCCGTGTATTGGCCAACGAAGCGCACGAACACCGGCCGAGCGAGTTGATACTCGACCTTGAGTCGCGGGATCCGAATGTACGTCGTGACGCGATCGTCAATACGTCGCGTGAGCATCGAGCTGACGTATGATGCGTTCAGGCGCACCTTGTCGGTCGGCCGCCAGTTCGCGCTCGCGCTCGCGTCGAATCGTTTTACGCGTGACGTCTCGCTGAAGTCGACGTCGTGGCCAGCCGTCGCGCTCACCGACGCGTCGAACCGTTGGTAGATCGGAGTATTGAGGCTCGTCGCAAGAAGAAACGTGGTTATTCGTGGCGACGGCACAAACGGCGCGAACTGCGATGAGCCAGGACCCGGCGGCGCCACCGTCACGTAACCCGCGTACTGGCTCGGATCGAACGCAAAGCTCGCCAGCGTTGGATTGAAACCGAGTGACCAGCCGCCGTGGAACAGAAACTGGTTGCTCGCCGACGCCTTGTTCTCGAGCAGACTCTTGCCGGCAAAGAAGTCGTCGTAGCGCCAGAGCGCGCTCGTGCTGATGAAAACATTGTAGCGTTCGAAGAGTGATCCCGGCCGGCCATAGATCGTGAATCGATTCGCCATATTCGGCTGGACGTATCCCGTGCGGGGCACGAAGCCATTCCATGCTGCGAAATCGCGATCGATTCCGATGATGTTGTAGTGGAAGCCGAAGGCGCGGCCCGTCCGATCGAGCACGGCCTCCCACATTGGCCCGGTGCGCGTCGTGTCACCCGAGCGGGTGGTACTCGTCACTGCCTGAAATTGCGCGAAATAAAGTTTGCCGAAAACGAATCGAACGTCGCCGCCCGCGAGTCGATTGAACGCCGCGCCCTCCTCGCGGTCGCTCATGAGGACGCCAACTGTCGATTGGCCGGCGAAGTCACGCCTAACGCGAAGAATCGTCGCAACGGGATTCGTGCCTGGCGTGCGCGAGACCTGCGGATCGTCCACAGCAGACAACAGCGCGAGATCCGTCCCGCCGACCTTGCCGGTGACTTTCGCCGCCTCGGTGGGGTGCACGATCTCGCGCGTGTAGACCAATGTATTTGGCACGTTGAACTGGTCACTGCCCTCGACGAAAAAGGGTCGCTTCTCGGGATAAAACAGCGCGAAGCGCAGATCGGTTGCGATCTGAGTCGCATCTGCCTCGACTTGAGAGAAGTCAGGCTTGATCGTGCCGTTGAGCACGAAGTTGCTCGTCATCCCCCACTTCACGTTTCCGCCTAACGCCGCTGACTGATCGTAACCCCATGAGCCTGGGGCGCCACTCGGGAGCGTCCGCGGCGCGCCAGCCGTGGTCGACGTCAACTCCGGATTCACCTCGAGGACCTCGCCGTGGCGCATACTCGCGAGACCAACGATCGTCCCTTCCTGAGC
>DATEGN010000062.1:0-2337 GCA_035280125.1 Gemmatimonadaceae bacterium
ACCGATAGAACAGGAGTGACTCGTAACAGTTCAGGGAGTTGCCTACTTCGAGAGCAGTGAGGCGACAACTTGACGCCGACGATGGTGTCCCTACCAGAAATCCGGTCTGCGCGCTGAGGGCGGTCCGACAGCCGCTTTATCAAGATCTCCGGCGAGTGAAACGACGAAAGGTTCGGCTGCTGGGCACCAAGGTGTCCAGAACGATGTCGCTCGTGTTTCCGGATCTCCTTCCCAGGGAGGTAGGTCGCCAGTCAACGCGCCGACCGCCGCAACTTATTCTAGGAACGGCGTTCGTCGATCGGCGGAATGAACGTTGAGATTGATCCGAATACGCAGATGGTCAGGCGGCGCGACGTTCGTAGTGGTGATGTAGCCCGTCGAGGTGTGGCTGACCCTCGCCAAAACTCGTCCGCGTTGAATTTCGCGCCATCGCCAGCCACGATCACACCATGCTGGAGCTGCTCATCGTGGTCGTCCGCGCTGTTACGTTGGCGTTGCGCGGCCATCGGGAATTGGTCTTGGAGAATCTGGCCTGGCGGCAACAGCTGGCGGCCCTTCACCGCCCTACGAAGCGACCTCGGCTCCGGACGCGCGATCGACTGTTTTGGATCGCCCTCGCGCGAAGCTGGCGCAACTGGCGTACGGCGTTGTTTGTCGTGCAACCAGACACCGTTGTCCGGTGGCATCGCGAATGGCTTCGCCGCCGATGGACGCGACGCTCGCAACAGCCACGCGATGGCCGTCCACCGATTGATCAGCAAATCCGCGCCCTCGTGCGACAGATGGCGACCGCGAACCCCTTGTGGGGCGCGCCGCGGATTCACGGTGAGCTGCGCACGCTCGGCGTCGACGTGTCAGAGCGCACCGTCTCACGTCGGCTGAAGCTGCACACACGGCCGCGGTCGCAGACGTGGAAGACGTTTCTCACGAATCACCTCGCCTCCGCCGCGTCGATGGATTTCTTCACCGTCCCGACACTGACCGGTCGCGTGCTATTCGTGTTGATCGTGCTGTCGCACCGGCGTCGGCGCATCGTGCACTTCAACATCACGGCGCATCCGACGGCCACGTGGACCACGCAACAAGTCGTCGACGCCTTTCCGGACGACACCGCACCCAAGTGGTGGCATCGCGATCGCGACAGCGTCTACGGCGAGAGCTTCCGGCATCGCGTGACCGGCATGGGCATCGCCGAGGTCGTCTCTGCGCCGGCGAGTCCTTGGCGGAATCCCTACGCGGAACGCGTGATCGGCTCAATCCGAAGGGAATGCCTGGATCACGTGATCGTGCTCAATCAGGCGCATCTGCGACGCGTCCTGACGCTCTACAGCCGGTACTATCATCGGTCTCGGACGCATCTTGGACTCGAGAAGGACGCGCCAGACACTCGAGGCGTCTCGCCAATCTCCACCGGGCCGATCATCGCGATCCCGGAAGTCGGCGGCCTTCATCACCGCTACGAACGGCAGGCAGCGTAGGGCGCTGGACGTCCCGGCGCGTCAGCACTGGACATCGTACGGTGCGAGCGCGCATCGCATCCGGCTTCGATCGTCATCGATACCGCAGCCACGACCTGACGTCAATTCGACGAGAGCTCAGTGGACGCACCCTACGCGTCAGAGCTTGTGCCACATTGTTTCGCGGTGCGCGCGACACTGCTTTGGCGAAGGACAGGCCGGGATTCGCGTGGTGCAGACACCGTATGCGGCGCCAAATGCGAATGCGTACGCGGAGCGCTTCGTGCGGTCGATAAACGAAGAATGTCTTGACCGGATCATTCCGATCGGCGAAGGATATTTTCGACGCGCACTGAGCGAGTTTGTCACGCATTACCACCAGGAGAGAAATCATCAAGGGTTGGAGAATGCCCTGATCGAGGGTGCACGGGTGACCGGTGCCGGCCGAGTGCAGCGGCAGTCACGGCTCGGTGGATTACTGAACTTTTACAGACGCGCCGCGTGATGACCGCTCATCGCTTCGGCTGGGCGATGGGACAGAACGGGCGGGATTTCGCCCGAGGCCCGGCAGATTCTGATTGACTACCACTGGCCGGGAAACGTGCGCGAACTGCGGAACATCCTCGAGCGCGCCGCGATCCTGTGCGACGGCGGTCTCATCACGCCGGAGCACCTCGCGCTGCGCGGCGCTCCTCCAGCGACTGCCGCGCCGCCTCCGCCTGTCGCAGGTCGACCGTCAAATACGCGGACGCGGTCGCGCCCGCGGACGCTGAACAGCCGTTCTCGGAACATCTGCAGACGATGGAGCGCACGATGATCGAGCAGGCGCTCGAAAACGCTCGCTTCAACACGTCGAAGGCCGCAAAGGCGCTCGGTCTGA
>DATEGN010000063.1:0-2687 GCA_035280125.1 Gemmatimonadaceae bacterium
GGCGACTACCGCCGCGTCACGCTCTATGGGGTGAGGCATCTGATCGAACGCAAGAAGCACGAGAAGCTCTCCCTGGATGGCTTGCCGTCCTCCGAAGCGATCATACGGGATCGGGAAGAGCTGGCCGAGCAGGTCCGGGCTCTCGAGGAACTGCAGCAGATGGCGAAGACCTACGGATTCGACATCTCCCGCCCGGCAGCCAATGCCCGCGAGGCCGTCCAATGGCTCTATTTCGGCTATCTCGCCGGAGTGAAAGAGCAGAACGGCGCTGCCATGTCGCTGGGCCGAACCTCTACGTTCCTCGATATCTATTTCGCCCGGGACCTTGCGGCGGGAGTTCTTACTGAAGAACAGGCTCAGGAAATCCTCGATGACTTCGTCATCAAGCTGCGCATCGTCCGATTCCTGCGCACGCCGGAGTACGACGAGTTGTTTGCCGGGGACCCGACCTGGGTCACGGAGTCGATCGGGGGCATGGGCGATGATGGCCGCACGCTCGTTACGAGAACCAGCTTCCGGTTTCTGCAGACGCTGTACAACCTCGGCCCCGCACCCGAGCCGAATCTCACTATCTGGTATTCGCCTCGTCTGCCGTATGCGTTCCGGCGCTTCGCGGCCCGGGTAGCCATAGACACCAGTGCGGTGCAATTCGAAAGCGACGAGACCATGCGCCGCTCCTGGGGTGACGATGGCGCCGTCGCCTGCTGTGTCTCGCCCATGCTGGTCGGCAAGCAAATGCAGTTCTTCGGCGCGCGCGCGAACCTCGCAAAATGCCTGCTCTACGCCATCAACGGCGGCCGCGACGAGTTGAGCGGCGAGCAGATAGCCCCGGCGGCCGCGCCGGTCGCCGGTGACGTGCTGGAGTTTGAGGATGTGCTCGATCGGTTCGAGCGGACGATGGGATGGCTGGCCGGCGTGTATGTGAACGCGATGAACACCATCCACTACATGCACGACAAGTACGCCTACGAGCGTGTCGAGATGGCGCTGCACGATTACAACCCTTTGCGCACGATGGCGTTTGGGATAGCCGGTCTATCGGTGGTCGCCGACAGCCTGTCAGCGATCAAATATGCCACCGTGCGGGTCGTGCGTGACCCGACCGGACTGATCACCGACTACCAGCGGCTGGGCGAGTTCCCTATGTTTGGGAACAATGACAACCGCGTCGATCACATCGCCGCATGGACGGTGAGTACCTTCATGAAGAAGCTACGCGGCTATCCCGCTTATCGTGACGCTCTGCACACCCAATCGATCCTGACTATCACGTCGAACGTCGTGTACGGCAACGCGACGGGTAACACACCGGACGGCCGTCGCCGCGGCGAGCCATTCGCGCCGGGCGCAAACCCGATGCATGGGCGCGACAGCCACGGTATACACGCCTCTGCGGCCTCGGTCGCCAAGCTTCCTTATCGCGATGCGCAGGATGGCATCTCGCTGACGTCGACCGTGGTGCCGGGAGGGCTCGGGAGGATCGTGGCGGACCGGATCACGAACCTGACCGGCATGCTCGACGCATTCTTCAGTGCTACGGGTTATCACATGAACATCAATGTCCTCAACAAGGAGACCCTGATGGACGCCATGGTTCACCCGGAGAAGTATCCGAATCTCACGATACGCGTGTCCGGATATGCCGTGAACTTCGTCCGTCTGACACGCGAGCAACAGATGGACGTAATCGCTCGTACATTCCACGGAGAATGAGGTTCCTGCGCCGAGCGAGCCGGCGGAGCCGCGCGGTCGCACCGAAATGCGAGGATCGGACCATGACGGAAAATCGCCCCGACAAGCGAAGCGCGCTGCAGGCAAAAAGCCCTTTCGACCTGCGTGTCCGGCTCGGCATGCAGGTCGCGGAAACTGCCGTGCGCGAGGCCCTCGGGCATGGCGATATGGGGTTTCTGCACTCGTTCACAACCGGCTCGGCGGTCGACGGTCCTGGCATGCGTGTCGTCGCATGGACGACGGGCTGCATGTGGCGCTGTCAGTATTGCCACAACCCTGATACCTGGACGATGCGCAACGGCATCCCCGTGAGCGTCGAGCAAGCGCTCGAAGAGTTGGCGAAATACAGGAACGGCCTCGCGGTCATGTCAGGGGGGGTGACGATCAGTGGCGGCGAGCCCCTGATGCAGCGTCCCTTCGTGATGAAGATGCTCGCGGGCGCGAAATCGATGGGTGTTCACACCGCGCTGGAGACCAATGGCTTCCTCGGAGCAGAGCTCACCGAGAGCGATCTTGAAATGCTGGATCTCGTGCTCCTCGGCCTCAAGTGTTGGGATCCGGAGCGTCATCGGGCGTTGACCGGGCGCGATATCGACCCAACTCTGGCGCTGGCGCAGCGGCTCGCGCTCCGTAGCCTGCCCGTCTGGATCCGCTTTGTGCTGGTGCCCGGACTCACGGACGACGCGCGCGATATCAGGCAGATTGCCCGGTTCGTGGCGAGTCTCGGCAACGTCGAGCGCGTCGATGTATTGCCTTTTCATCAAATGGGGCGCTTCAAGTGGAAAGCATTGGGTATTGCCTACCCGTTGGAAGCGACTGAGCCGCCCTCGTCGGATGCTCACCGGGCGGCTTGCGAGATATTCCTTGCCGCAGGACTGAACGCACACTGAGCAAAGCCTGGCGTCGGCCGAGCAATTTGTGCCAACCTGAGCTGAAATGACACCCCTCCGGGGCGA
>DATEGN010000064.1:0-7696 GCA_035280125.1 Gemmatimonadaceae bacterium
CTTGCCGTCGCCGGGTTTCATGAACGACCATTTGACGCCCGTCGGGAAACCGGCGCCACCGCGCCCGCGGAGTCCCGAATCTTTCACGATGTTCACGATCTCGGCTGGCGCCATTCCTAACGCGCGCTCGAGCGCGACGTATCCGCCTCGCTTGCGCCAGCCTTCGAGAGTGGTCGCATCCTCGTCGCCGAAGTACTGCGACAGGACCGTTGTCTCGCGAGCGTGCGGCTTGTGGGGATAGCCCATTTATTTATAGCGCGAGAGAAGCTCGGGAACGCTTTCGGGCGTCACCGACTCGATGAAATCTTCGTTGACCATCACTGGCGTCGCGAAGCCGCACGCGCCGAGGCACTCGACTTCGATTACGGTGAACTTGTCGTCAGGCGACGTGACGCCAAGCTCCTGACAGCCGGTGTGACGCAAGAACGCGTCGACGACTTCCTCGGCGCCGCAAACCTGGCAGGGCGACGTCGTGCACACCTGCACGAAGTATTTCCCCACCGGATGCTGATGGTACATCGTGTAGAACGTGACAACGCCTTTTACGTACGCCGGCGTGAGCTCGAGGAGCTCTGCAACCTCCATCATCGCCTCGTCGCTCACCCAACCGCGATCGTGCTGTACCATCCACAGGGCCGGAAGCAATGCGGCCATCTTCGCCGGATAGCGCGTGAGCAGGTCGTCGAGCTCCTGCTTCCGCTCGCCGACGAAGACGGGCTTGTACGGTTGGCTCGCATGCCGTGCGTGTTCGGTATCCGACGGGGCCTCGACGCCACCCATTTCGTGAATACTCATCGCCTGTCATCCCGAGGAGCGTGAGCGACGAGGGGACGAGGGATCTGCTTTTGCGCCTGGCGAGGAAAAGCAGATTCCTCGCTTCGCGCGGAATGACAACTCATCGATCGATCTCTCCCATCACGATATCAATGCTCGCGTTGATCGCGATCACGTCTGACAACAAGTGGCCCTCGACCATCTTCGAGATCGCCGAGAGATTCACGAATGATGGCGGGCGTATTCGCCAGCGGACCGGCTTCGACGTGCCGTCGGAGACCATGTAGTAGCCCTTTTCGCCCTTCGGGCTCTCGACGGCGACATAGGATTCGCCGATCGGTGGACGCGGACCTTCCATCACCTGCTTGAAATGATGGATCATCGACTCCATATCGCTCGTCGCCTTGCTCTTGGGCGGGAGAATGACGCGATGGTCGGCGACGTTCACGGGACCGTCGGGTAGTCGCTGGATCGCCTGCTCGAGGATTCGCGTCGACTGTCGCAATTCCTCCATGCGCACGAGATAGCGATCATAGACGTCGCCGTTGGTGCCAATCGGGACGTCGAAGTCATACGTCTCGTAATCGAGGTAGGGAAAGTCCTTGCGGACGTCATAGGCGACGCCCGAGGCGCGCACCATCGGACCAGACAGCCCATAGTTCACCGCCTCCTCGGGACTCATCACGCCAAGTCCGATCGTGCGGCCGACCCAGATACCGTTTTTGGTGACGACACGATCGATCTCATCGATCGTTTTCGGGAAATCCGTGAGGAATCCGCGGAGGTTCTCCAGCCAGCCGTCGGGGATGTCCGCACCCAGTCCGCCGACGCGCGTGAACGTCGTGGTGAGGCGCGCCCCAATCCAGGACTCGAAGAGCTCGTAGATTTTCTCGCGCTTCTCGAACGACCAGAGAAATGGCGTGAAGGCGCCGATGTCGATGCACGTTGTCCCGAGCCAGACGAGGTGCGAGATGATGCGTGAGAGCTCCATCAACATCACGCGCAGCACCTTGCATCGTTCGGTGATCTCGACGCCGAAGAGGCGCTCCGCGCCTAACGCGAAGGCGACATTGTTTCCCGGCGAGTTGAGATAATCCTCGCGATCGGTCCACGGAATGATCTGATTGTACTGACGATACTCACCGATCTTCTCGAAGCCACAATGCAGATAGCCAATGTGTGGTATACAGCGGACGACCGTCTCACCATCGAGCTCGAGGACGAGACGCAAGACGCCGTGCGTGGCCGGATGTTGCGGGCCGAGGTTGATGAGCATGTGCTCACCGGTGAGATCCGGCTCGAGCGAGGGGGGCGCCTCCAGTGCGACTGGCGACCCGCCGTCGTCGACGACGAGTGGCACGCGTTGCGGCCGGCCTTGCGCGTCCAATCCGCTCGTCGAGAGCTCCACTTCCACCGTGCGTTTGGTTGTTGCCATGTTGCCGTCTACTCCCCCGTCTTCTCGCCCGTCCCCAGACGGCGCCGCATGTCATCAGGCAGATCCTCGAACGCTTGCGCGATCGTCAACTCCTCCTTCGAATAGCGCGCTTCCGGGTTCGCCGCCAACGCCTGACGCAATTGCTCGGAGCGACTGAACCGCCCGCGGAGCGGAAAGTCCTTGCGCAGCGGATAGCCTTCCTGGTACTGCTCCCACATCAGGAGCCGCCGCAGATCCGGGTGACCGGTGAAGCGAATCCCGAACATGTCGTAGCACTCGCGCTCGAGCCAATCTGCGCCGCGATAGACGCTCCACACGCTCGGTACCTCGAGTGGCACACCCTTCCCCAGCTTTACCTTCAGTCGGAGAAACCGACGATACGGAAGCGATCGCAAGTGCCACACGACCTCGATCGGCTCTTCGACATCGCGGTACTCCACGCCGGTGACATCCGACAAATAGTCGTAGCGCTGGTCCGGATCGTCGTGGAGCCAGCGGACGATCTCGAGCAACTGCGCGCCTGCGACAACGATAGTCGTCTCGCCCCACACGACGTCGACGCGCTGCACCGCTCCAGCGAAGCGTTGCTGCATCGCCGTGGCGCTGGGATTCGGCGTGCCGCCGCGGTGCGCGATGGCTTTCTGGGTTGCGGCTGCTGGTGCGTCGTCGGGAAGCGCGCTTCCCGCGACGACCGGACTGAAGCTTGTGCTCACAGGCCGGAGCGCGTTTGGTGTACCGAATTACCGAATGGCTCTGAGACTTCGTCGATCACCGGTGCGGGAATATAGAGTTGGCTCCGCGGATCTGGCTCCATCTCGTTGCGCAGCGATGTATCCTTTGCGCGCTCGTTCATGACTTTTTTCTGGAGCAACAGAATTCCGTAGAGCAAGCCTTCGGGCCGTGGTGGACAGCCTGGTACATACACGTCCACGGGAATGATCGTGTCGATGCCCTGGACCACGGCGTAGTTGTCGAACATACCGCCACTCGACGCGCACGCGCCCATCGAAATCGACCACTTCGGTTGCGGCATCTGCTGCCAGATCCGCCGGAGGACGGGCGCGAGCTTGAAGGGAACGCGGCCCGCGCAGATCAGCACATCTGCCTGACGAGGTGAAAAACTCTGCCGCTCCATGCCAAACCGCGCGAGATCGTACCGGCTCGCCGCGGTCGCCATGAACTCGATCGCGCAGCACGCCGTACCGAACGGCATCGGCCACAGCGAATTCGCGCGCGCCCAGTTCACGAGAAAATCCAGTCGCGTCGTGATCCACGGCTCGCCACCACCGACGACTTGCGTTGCGCCGACGTCCGGTCGCGGGCTCAATCCCATTGCAGCGCTCCCTTCTTCCACACGTAGATGAAGCCGACGAGCAGGATCGCGATGAACACCACCATCTCCGTGAAACCAAAAAACGAGACCTGACCCGCCGGGCAGGTGGCACCGACGGCAAGTGGTTGAGCGCACGACAGCTGCCAGAAATGCGCTCCCCACGGGATCATGAAGACGGTCTCGATATCGAAGATGATGAACAGCACCGCCACCATGTAGAACTTCACGGAGAAGCGCTCACGCGCATCGCCGAGTGGCGGAATGCCGGACTCGTACGCCGTCTGCTTCACCGGCGTCGGTCGCGCGCGCAACGTCAGCGCGGACACGCCCAACATCAACACTGCATTGAACACCACGAATCCGAGAAGCAGCAGAACCGGCACATACGCGCGTTCCATAATCTCCCGACTTCGTGAAATCTTTCACTAAGTGCCGAAAGTTATCTGAGCCTCGGACGCAGTGTCAACGGCGCAGAGTGTCGAGAGCACAAGGCTGAGTGTGGAGCGGGCTCGCGAGGAAATGTCATGCCATGCCCTTGGTGCTCGGCCCGGCTCCTTCTACTTTCCGCCACTCCGCTCTCTCCGCTCAACGCTCTGCGTTTTACCCATATGTCTCTCATGTCCGACCGCTGGATCACGCGCATGGCGACCGAGCAGCGCATGATCGAGCCCTTCGAGCAAAGTCAGGTTCGCGCCGGCGTCATCTCGTATGGGGTGAGCTCGTACGGCTATGATATGCGCGTGGCGCGCGAGTTCCGGATCTTCACGAACGTCCTCAATTCGGTCGTCGATCCCAAGGCATTCGATCCGAAATCCTTCGTCGAGTTCGAGGGCGATGTGTGCATCGTCCCGCCCAACTCGTTTGCGCTGGCACGCTCGGTCGAATACTTCCGCATTCCACGCAACGTACTCACGGTGACGGTTGGCAAGTCGACGTACGCTCGGTGCGGCATCATCACGAACGTCACGCCGTTCGAGCCGGAGTGGGAAGGTTACGTCACACTCGAGATCTCGAACACCACGCCGCTCCCGGCGAAGATCTACGCGAACGAAGGCATCGCGCAGGTGTTGTTCTTCCGCGGCGAAGAAGAACCAGCGGTGTCATATAAGGACAAGAAGGGCAAGTACCAGGGTCAACAAGGCGTCACGTTGCCGAAGCTCTGATTGGCTCCGCGCGCAGAGCGCGCGGCCAATCAGAGCTTCGCCACGTCCTCACTCGCTGGCGCTCGCGAGAAGCCTATTTGGAGTCGCGCGCGTTACGCGCACTCTCTCCCCTCTCGCTCGAGCCAAAGCCAGTGTTGCGGATTAAAAAACCCTAAATGTCGTCCCGCGTCCTACGCATTAGTGCACGATGCCAAGCAAGTATGCCAGCGCGACGAGCAACATCAGCCCGACCAGCACGAGCACAACGATGAGCGGTGCGCCACGGCTCGGCACGGTCGCCGAGGGACCATCATTTCGCGCTCTGGGATCTGTGCCCTTTCCCACGACATAGGTCGTCTTCTCGACCGCGTCCGCACCGCCGAGCTGGACCTCTGGGTCGCTCGGTTGCGCGCTGCGCTGAGAATCGTCTCGCCGTTGCTCCGCCACGCTCACCTCACTCGCTATCACGATGGCGGTTGCAGCAAGCGGGCCAATCAGCCCGTGCCGGCCGCTGCCTTCTCCTCGCGATGCATAACGCTGGCGCGTAGATAGTCGCGATTCATCCGCGCGATCGTGTCGATGCTGATTTCCTTGGGGCAAGCCTCCTGGCATTCCCCGAAGAATGTGCAATGGCCGAAGCCTTCGACATCCATCTGTGCGACCATTCGTGCCGCGCGCCGATTCCGCTCGGCCTGACCCTGCGGCAGCAACCCGAGGTGTGAGATCTTTGCCGCCGTGAACAATGACGCCGACCCGTTTGGACATGCGGCGACGCACGCGCCGCAGCCGATGCATGCCGCCGCATCCATGGCGTCGTCGGCGTCTTGCTTCGGTACAGGCACTGAGTTCGCTTCGGGCGCGCTCCCTGTATTCACACTGATGAAGCCGCCCGCGGCGACGATCCGATCGAACGCGCCGCGATTGACGACGAGATCCTTCACGACCGGAAATGCACCCGCACGCCACGGTTCGATCCAGACAACTTCGCCATCCTTGAAGTGACGCATGTGGAGCTGACAGGTGGCCGTCGCCTTCATCGGCCCATGTGCCACGCCGTTGATCATCATCCCGCATGAACCGCAGATCCCCTCACGACAGTCGTGATCGAACGCGATCGGCTCGCTGCCACTCGCGACGAGACCTTCGTTCACCACGTCGAGCATTTCGAGGAACGACATGTCGGGACTGATCTCCGTCGCCTGATACGTGAAGAAAGCACCTTCCGCATCAGGCGCGGCTTGTCGCCACACGTGCAGTTCGAGTTTCATGCAGGCTCACTCATCGCCATGTCCCAAGATTTGGTCGTGTTCCAGTTTCGTTCCGCCGTGTTGGGTTCTCACGCAGCAAATACCCTGTCGTTGCTGGAACCCCAGACACGGCGGAACACAACATGAACACCGCAATCAAGACATTCCTCTTCATCAGTGGTCTCAGGACCACCAACGACCAACCGCCAACCGTCTACCGATAACTTCTCGTCGCCAATGCAACATTCTCGAACACGAGCGATTCCTTGTGCAGCACTGGCGCTTTACCGTCGCCCGCAAACTCCCACGCTGCGACATAAGTAAACTTGTCGTCGCGACGCAGCGCCTCACCGTCTGGCGTCTGATACTCGATGCGAAAATGCGCGCCACATGATTCCTCGCGTTCGAGTGCGTCGAGGCACATCAGCTCGGCGAGCTCGAGGAAATCGGCGACTCGCCCGGCGCGCTCGAGCTCCTGGTTGAGCTCCTGACCCGTGCCTGGTACGAGGAGATCCTTCCAGAATTCTTCGCGCAGCGCGGGAATCAGCTGCAACGCCTTCTTAAGTCCCTCGGCGCTCCGCGCCATTCCGCAGTACTCCCAGACGATCTTTCCGAGCTCGCGATGAAACGACGTCGCCGAGCGCCTGCCGCGGATAGACGTTAGGCGCTTCGTCCGCTCGCGTACCGAGTCGATTGTCGCTCTCACCTCGGGATTCTCCGGCGAGAGGGCCTCCGGCCGCGACGACGCGAGATAGTCACCGACGGTCAGCGGAATCACGAAATATCCGTCGGCGAGTCCCTGCATCAGCGCACTCGCACCAAGTCGGTTTGCGCCATGATCGGAGAAGTTGGCCTCGCCGATGACGTGCAACCCCGGAATCGTGCTCATCAAGTTGTAGTCGACCCAGAGCCCGCCCATCGTGTAGTGCACCGCTGGGTAGATGCGCATCGGAACCTCATACGGATTCTCGTCCGTGATGCGCTCGTACATCTCGAAGAGGTTGCCATATCGGTCGGCGATACGATCGGCGCCCAGGCGCTTGATGGCGTCGGCGAAGTCGAGATAGACACCGCGGCCGCCAGGCCCGACACCGCGCCCTTCGTCGCAGACTTCTTTCGCCGCGCGCGATGCGATATCACGCGGCGAGAGATTCCCGAAGCTCGGGTACTTCCGTTCGAGGTAGTAATCGCGTTCGCCGTCGGGAATCGCGTTTGGCGAGCGAGTATCGCCCTTGTTTTTCGGCACCCACACACGCCCATCGTTGCGGAGCGACTCACTCATCAGCGTGAGCTTCGACTGATAGTCACCCGCGACGGGAATGCAGGTCGGGTGAATTTGTGTGTAGCACGGGTTGGCGAAGGCGGCGCCACGACGGTACGCACGCCAGATCGCCGTTGCGTTCGAGCCCTTTGCGTTCGTGGAGAGATAGTAGACGTTGCCGTAGCCGCCCGTGCCGAGAATGACGGCGTCGGCGAGATGCGCCTCGATCGCTCCCGTCACCATGTTGCGCGTTACGATGCCGCGCGCTTTGCCGTTCACGACGATGACATCGAGCATCTCGGTGCGCGGGTACATCGTGACGTTGCCTTTCGCGATCTCCTTCTCGAGCGCCTGATAACAGCCAAGCAGCAACTGCTGTCCCGTTTGACCTCGCGCGTAAAACGTGCGCGATACTTGCGCGCCGCCGAACGACCGGTTCGCGAGCAGACCACCGTATTCCCGCGCGAACGGCACGCCTTGCGCGGTGCACTGATCGATGATGTT
>DATEGN010000065.1:0-3899 GCA_035280125.1 Gemmatimonadaceae bacterium
CCTCGTCAGCCGAGGCGCACGCGGCGCTTGGATACGTCTGGCACTATGACTTGCGCTGGGCAGACGCCGAGCGGGAATTCCGCCGCGCGCTCGAGCTGAATCCGAGCCTCGCTCTGGCGCACGTATGGTATGCAAATTTGCTCATGTCGCGGTCGCGAATGCCGGAGGCGATCACGCAAGCATATGCGGCACGCGAGCTCGACCCCTTCTCGCTGGTGATCAATAGCAACGTGGGTTGGGTGTTGTTCTATGCCGGCCGCAACCAAGACGCCGTGTCGCAGCTTCGGCAGACGCTGGCGCTCGACTCGACATATCTCCAGGCGCGAGCGCGCATGATCGGTGCTCTCTTCGCCATGGGGCGAGTCGCCGAGGCGCATGAGCAGTCGCACCGGTTGGTGGAACTGAGTGACTCCGCGGCGCCATATCTGGCAGGTCTCGCGCTGGACGAGGCGCGCGTCGGCCACCGTGACAGCGCGCGCGTGATGCTGTCGGGTCTCATCGCCAGGGCCAGTCGCCAGTACGTGCCGCCATTTTCGATTGCGCAGGTCTGGGCATCGTTAGGTGCGATGGATACGGCGATGGACTGGATGGACAAGGCGTTCGCCGAGCGATCGAACGCGATGGCCTACCTCACCGTCGAGCCGGCGAACGCGCCCCTGCGCGCGAATCCCCGATTCCAGGCGTTAGTCGCTCGCGCGGGGCTTCGGTGAGCGACGGCACCGTCGACAAGGCCGCGTCCGAGATCACCGGATTGCTGCTGCAATGGTCGGAGGGCGACCCGGAAGCGCTCGGACGATTGATGCCGCTCGTCTACAGAGAGCTGCGGCGCCTCGCGGAAGCACAGCTGCATCGGGAAAACCGCGATCACACACTCGATCCAACCGCGCTCGTCCACGAGCTGTATCTCCGGCTCGTCGATCAACGTCGCGCGAAATGGGAGAACCGCAATCAGTTCTTCGGGATCGCCGCGCGGCTGATGCGCCGCATACTCGTGGACTACGCGCGGGCGCGACGCGCGACGAAGCGCGGCGGGTCGGCGCTGCTCGTCTCCCTCGACGCGGCAGCAGAAACACCTAACGATGCAAATGTCGAGGATGTGTTGGCCATCGACGACGCGCTCGAGCGGTTGGCCGCGATCGATCCGGATCAGGTGCAGATTGTGGAGCTCCGATTCTTCGCGGGGTTGAGCGTCGAAGAGACAGCGGATGTCGTGGAGCGATCGCCGCGGACCGTGAAGCGGGAGTGGCGCCTCGCGAAGGCGTGGCTATCTCGGGAGCTGCACCCCGCCTGTTGACGTCAGGCCGTCATTGTTCGGCGATTGACGACTCATCAATACCATTTGCCGGCGTCTCGCGGCGGGACGGCTCGGCAGCCTTACACAAGAGCTCGAGACGCGAGGCCGATGCGTCGCTCCAGCCCGGTGGAATGGGAGCGAGTCGGCGGCGAGTACGTTCGCTCTGAAAGGTGAGCCAGCCCAAACGCAGGTCTGGATTGATCGCATCCGGCCGGCTCGGATGCGTGTCCCACACCGTCCAGCTTACACCAGCGGAATCTTGAAACTCGCGGTATGCCATGGCGAGAACGTACCGAGTGCCTTGGCGCGCGTCTGTGACAAAAGCCGACAACTTCCCTTCGTAGGAGACGTATCGACCCACCATCGGCATACCGCACAACAATGCGCGGACGTTCATCGACGTCCATTGAGACGACGATCTCAAAGCCATCGATGTCGGAGATCCAGCCGTTCATTCCGCCTCGCGGAATGACCAGGCGGCGGCGTGGTGTGAGTTACGGTCTCGTGTGACTGGAAGGCTTTCGCCGCCATTACTTGCCCCCGGAGCTGCTGGGCCGCGCGCGCAAATTCCGGTATGTCCTCGAGCGCGGCGGCAAGGCGCAGCTGGTGATCGAGTGGCATCGGCAGATCGCCCGCAACATATGATTCCACCACCTCACTCGGTATCTCCAAACGCTTGGCCAGGTCATCTCTCTCGAGCCAACCCGACGCAACAACCTTCGCAAGGAGCTGAATGGCGCGCGAGCGCTCGAGAGGATAAGACATTGGATCCGCCTTCGGAGGGTAATCACAATGCGTGCAGAAGTGGTGCCGACCTCCGGCTGTCTGACGGAATGGCTGTTGTCCGGCGTCTCTCTCAGCGCGATTCGACGAGCAATTCGCTGATCGTAGACAACAACACAGCGTTGTCGAATGGCTTCGCCAGAAACGAGGTGCGTTCGTACAGGGATTCTGGTCGCCGCTCTGGCTCGACTCCGGACAGGTACAGGATCGGACGTTCGCCGTACCGTGCGGCAGCGTGGTGCACAAACTCACGCCCGCACATGTCGGGGAGTTTGATATCCACGATCATCATTGCAATGCGCTCGCTGTGAGCCGCGAGCGTCGCCAACGCTTTGGATCCGGTATCGGCCGTTAGCACTTGAAATCCCGCGCGCTCCAGGAGGCGAGTGAGCACCAGCTGGAGTGCAGATTCGTCATCGAGCACGAGGATCGTACGGCGCTCTTTGGTGAGCATTGATCGAACTTCTCTCAGACAACAATCACACTAGGTAGACCAGCTGAGCACATAGAGCTCGTCGTCAGGCAATTCCGCCCAATTGGCAGGGTAGGTGCGAACGCGGCGCGCAATGCCATCCGTTTCGAAGATGAGCGTCTGATCGGCGGTGCTGTTCTCGTAGACCGTCCAGTGCTGGGTGGCTGCCTTGAAATGCCGGACCTGATGCGTTCGCGACACTCCGTCGAGGCCAACAAACGTGCGGGGCTTGAGGCTGTGGTCACTCATGTGCGGTGGCAAGACAAGTCGCGCATCAGCGAAACATCGCTCTCGCCAGCAGCACGGTGAGGACAACCGCGGCGGCGGCGAGTAAGGAGATGTCGATCGCTCCAGGACCAAACGTAAATCGGCCTACCACAAATGGAATCGTGTGTCCTCCTGACGACTGCCATGCAAAGCCCGATGTCAGGAATTCCTTCACTGGTCCGGCGGGCAAAAAAAGGCGGCCGAGCGTTTGCAGCTCACCACCGACGATCATTCCAATGACGACGGAGATGGGCGTCAGCAGATGACGACGGTCGTCACGAACGAGTGGCATTGGCAACGTGGTCACCTTCTCTGGTTCAGTGTTCGATGATGTGACTGCTGAAGAGCGCGCGGCGTTACGCGAAGACATCGCTCGTTCCAGCTCTCATCAGCTCTTGACCGCGGATATTAGTCGTCGACAGATCCCCTCTCTGTGTGACGAACCGGCAACGCTCAGCGACTCGACCTCGGCGTCCGCAGCGTGTAGACCCACGGGACCGTCGCGTGTCTCGCTCCGTCGATCGTCCGCCTCCTCCACTCGACCGCGCCGCAGCGTCCCGCGACCTCGACGGCCCGCGCGCCAGGCGCGACGCCTCGTTAGCCGATGATGACGGTCGTTCCCCTCGAGTGCACGCGCCGTCCGGCGACCCGCACACCGCTTTCCCTCACTGTTACGCGCGCTCCCCTCGCCGTGCCGCAACGTCCTCCTGCAGTAACGGTCGCTCCGCACAATTCACGATCGGTGAGGCGACACGGCACGATGCTCCGCCGACTTGAACGTTGTTCCACATGATCTAAAAACGGCTTCCGCGCGAACGGAATCCTGCTCAGCTCGCGCTCCAGTCGGTTCCGCTGACACGGAGAGTCGTTCGCCTCGAGCGCCGGCGCTGGTCCCCTGCAAGATGTAGTCGTCCCGCTGGCAGATCATGGCGTTCCCTTCCTCGGTCACGGCGATCTCCGACACATCGCACGCGCGCTGCTGACCGCACGCCGCCATCCGCTCACACAATCTCGCGATCCGCTACCGCTTCGCCGCCATCCGGCGACGATGCGCGCCCGATACGTCGTCGCACCGCTCGCGCC
>DATEGN010000066.1:0-6207 GCA_035280125.1 Gemmatimonadaceae bacterium
CGCGGGGCGCGCCGCGCCCCGCCAGGCGGTCGTCAGGGAGCAGAATTTGCCAGGGATACCACAAGATTGAGGCGGACGCGTCAGCTGTGGATCCTCCATTCCGCATCGTCGTGGGCCCGTTGGCTTCCTGGGAGAGATGACGTCCGAGAGCTTCAACCAAAACGAACGCGTTGGGCGAGGCGGTCCCCCTGCTCGTTTCTCCCGACTCGAACCATCCGACCGGCTGTATCGGCTGCTCGTCGAGAGCGTCGCTGACTACGCGATCTTCGTCCTCGACGCTACTGGTCACATCCGCAGTTGGAACCCGGGAGCACAACGACTGAAGGGCTACACCGAACAGGAAATCATCGGCAAACATTTCTCGATCTTCTATCCGGCAGTTGACATCGTTGCACAGAAGCCGGCGCGAGAGCTCGAGATCGCATCACGCGTTGGACGCGTCGAGGACGAGGGTTGGCGAGTTCGGAAAGACGGCACACAGTTCTGGGCGAACGTTGTGATTACCGCGCTACGCGACGACGACGGGAATCTCATCGGTTTCGCTAAAATCACTCGCGACCTCACGGAACGCCGCAACGCCGAGGAACAGGCACGCTCATTGGCGGCCGAACAAGCGGCTCGAAAGGAAGCAGAAACGTACAGCCAACACCTGCAGCAACTCACCGACGAGCTTCAGCAGCAGGCGCTCGAGCTGGAAGCCCAAACGGAAGAGGCGCAGTCACTCACCGAAGAACTCGAGCAAACGAACGAAGAGCTGCAGCAGCAGGCGGCGGATGCGGAAGCGGCGCGCGGCGCAGCCGAAGCCGCGCGAGCCGAAGCCGATGCTGCCAACCGAGCCAAGACTGAATTCCTCGCCGTGATGAGCCACGAGCTGCGCACCCCACTCAACGCGATTGCCGGCTACGCTGACTTATTGCGGATGGGGCTTCGCGGGCCGGTCACCGACGAACAACTCGCCGACCTCGAGCGCATCACGCGCAGTGAGCGCACTCTGCTATCGCTCGTTAACGATGTTCTCAATTACGCACGCATGGAGGCGGGTCACGTTCACTATGCCGACGAGCGTGTCGTCGTCGGCAGTCTACTCGCCGATATCGAGGCGCTCGTCTCACCGCAATTGCGCGCGAAAAACCTCAGGTTCGCTCTTGGCACCTGTGACCACGACCTTGCGGTGCGGGCGGATGCGGACAAGGTGCGACAGATTCTCGTGAACTTGATATCGAACGCGGTCAAGTTCACGGAACCGGGCGGATCCATAGAAATCACATGTGAAAGCGACGCACGCCATGTGACGATTCGCGTCCGAGACACGGGCGTTGGAATTCCACCCGATAAGCTACAGCTCATCTTCGAGCCATTTGTGCAGCTCGACCGAAGCCTGACGAGCACGAAGGAAGGGTCGGGACTTGGCCTCGCGATCAGCCGCGATCTCGCTCGAGCAATGGGGGGTGACCTAGGCGTCGAGAGCTCCGTTGGCTTCGGTTCGAGCTTCGTGCTGACGATGGGGCGCGACTGAGTTGATGGGTTGAGCCGCTCCGGCGAAAGATTTCGCGTTACGGTTAATCGAGACTGCCGGTAGCCCGAATGCGATTTCCATCGATCGTCCAGCTTCCCGTAATACTGCTGGCTGTGAACTCATCCTCACGGCCGTGCCGTGCCCAGAGCGACACCGCTGCACAGAAGCACATTCCACTCTACGCGTGGCTGACGGCTGGTGTCGGCGCCAGTCAGTACGGTCCGCTTACGACTCTTCGAACGGAGTGGCTAGCCTTCGGACATCTCGGGGCTGCACTCCGTCGCTTGCATGCTGGAGCGGGCATCAACACGACCGAGCGTGTGGAACATGGGTGGCTCCTTGGTGCGCGAACGACGTTGGGTCCGTTTCTTCTCGCTGCGGGAGTAGGACGTTCCCAGGTTACGGGCCGAAATTCCAATGGTGAGCAATCGGGATCGACGACGCCGATTGCACCGGAGACTGGCTCGACCGCTCAGGGTGAGCTCTCGTTGATGCTCGGAAGCTTCGTGAGCCTTGGAGGCGCGGTCTATCGGACCCAGGCGAGAACCTATCGAAACAGGGGCAAGGCCGTTTTCGTGCAGATTGGCCGCCTGCGTTAGTGGCCTAACGAGCAAACATTGCTATTGGTGTCGGGCAATGGTATATCCGGGAATTCTCTATCCCGTGCTCCCTCTATGACACTAGATCGCCGCCGTTTTCTTTCGGCCTCCGCTTCGGCAATTGCGTTGACCAAGGCTGGTTTGCCGCTCCCAACGTTCGAGTCCGAGGCCGCGACGTCGCCCTCATTCGAGCCCGCGGCTGTCGCAGCGAGAGAGATCACCGTCTACACGACCGCGGACAAAACCAATCTTCGCCTGTCCGCCACTGACAAGCTGGACTTCACGCCGATGGGTCAGCCACTCGAGTCGCAAGTGTGCGTCTTCGTCGATCCAACGAAGCGCGCTCAGACGATTCTGGGCATCGGCGGCGCATTGACGGATGCATCAGCCGAGGTATTCGCAAAACTGTCGGCCGCCAAGCAGCGCGAGTTGCTCGACGCGTATTTCGATCGCGACAAAGGGATCGGCTACACGCTTGGACGAACGACCATTCACAGCTGCGACTTCTCGTCCAGCAGCTATACGTATGTCGACGAAGGCGACACCGCGCTCACGTCGTTCAGCATCGCGCACGACAAGCAGTTCCGCATTCCGTTCACCAAACAGGCGCTCGCGGCAGCGGGTGGGAAGCTCACGTTGTTCGCGAGTCCGTGGAGTCCGCCGGCATTCATGAAGACGAACAACGACATGCTGCATGGCGGAAAGCTCAAGCCGGAGTTCCGGCAAGCGTGGGCGAACTACTTCACGAAGTTCATCCGCGCGTACGAGCGAGAGGGTATTCCGATTTGGGGCATAACGGTTCAGAACGAGCCGATGGCGACGCAGACTTGGGAGTCGTGTATCTACACCGCTGAAGACGAGCGCGACTTCATCAAGAGATTCCTCGGTCCCACGATGCGACGCGCCGGTCTTGCCGACACGAAGGTCATTGCCTGGGATCACAACCGTGATCTCATCTATCAGCGCGTCAGCACGATTCTCGCCGACTCCGAGGCGGCGCAATACGTGTGGGGAATCGGGTTCCACTGGTACGAGCCTTGGAGCGGCGGCACGATGATGTTCGACAACGTGCGCTTGGTGCGTGAGACCTTCCCCGAGAAGAAGCTCCTGTTCACCGAGGGCACGGTGGACACATTCAAGGCGGAAGACATCCAGAACTGGCGCCTTGGGGAGTACTATGGCCATTCGATGATCAACGATTTCAACGACGGCGCCGTTGGCTGGACCGATTGGAATGTCTTACTGGATGAGAAGGGAGGTCCGAATCACGTCGGTAATTTCTGCTTCGCGCCGATTCACGCGGACACGGAGACTGGTGAGCTGACCTACACAAACTCGTATCACTACATCGGCCACTTCGCGAAGTTCGTGCGCCCGGGGGCGCGCCGTATCGTCAGCTCGCCGAGCAGAAGCGCGCTGCTCTCCACGGCGTTCGTGAATGCCGACGGGCGGATCGCCGTGGTGGTGATGAATCCGACCGACAAGGATGCGTCCTACTATCTCTGGCTCGCCGGCAACGCGGCTGAGGTCAAGAGCCTGCCACATTCGATCCAGACACTGGTGTTTTGATCTCGCCGCAGCGGCTTCCCCTTGTGTGGCCATGGCAACGATTTTACCATCCCTTGTGTCACAAGGGTAAGGGAGCGATGGCATTGAAACGACCTTTCGTCGATACCGAGTGAGCCCGGCACCGGGCTGGCGGCGGCTGCTGCGACTCCGGCTCGGAGAGCGCTCCATCGAGCGCGACATCGACGACGAGCTCGCCTTTCATCTCGAGATGCGCGAGGAGAAACTTCGCCGCCTCGGTCTCGCAGCCGACGCCGCCCGTGCCAGTGCACAGGATCGATTCGGCGACACCGCCGATGTGCGCGACGAATGCCTCACCATCGACCGACAATACGCCCGCGAGGTACGTCTCATGGAGTGGCTCGAGTCTCTCTGGACCGACTTCCACTACGCGCTGCGCACGTTTCGGCGTATGCCGACGTTCACCGCCATCGCGATCCTCACGCTCGCGCTGGGGATCGGTGCAACCACCGCCATGTTCACACTCGTGAACAGCATTCTGCTGCGTCCACTGCCGTATCCCGACTCCGACCGCATTGTCCGGATCATTCAATCGTATCCGGAAAAGGGCTTGGATACGTGGGGGCTCAATCAGATGAACATCGCGATGTACCGCGACCGCGCGACGGACTTTTCATCATTCGCAGCCTATCGAGGAGGCAGCGTCACGCTTCTGGGGCCGACCGGACCCCGGCGTATTCCGATCCTTCGGGTGACGGCGGAGTTCTTTCGCACGATCGGTATCGGCCCGGCGATCGGGCGGGAGTTCACCGCTGAGGAAGACTCGCCAGGCAAGAACACGGTGATGATCCTCAGCGATGGGACATGGCGGTCTCGCTTCGGCGGTGATCCCTCCATCCTCGGCAAAACGATCGACATCGACGGACAGCCAATCCGTGTGGTTGGCGTGATGCCGGCGAGCTTCGACTTCCCGCGGCCGGGAATCGGCGCGTATGTACCGATGGGTCTCAACCCGCTCTGGCGGTTCGGATTCATGAATTCGGGAATCGGACGGTTGAAGCGCGGTATCACGCCGGAGCACGCCGAGCGACAGACGACGGCTATCATGTGGGATTGGGCGCGGGAGCAGAGCACCACGAGTGCATCGGTCGATCCGAGCAAGACCCGCATGAAAACGATCGTTAGGCCGCTGCGCGAGGCGATCACGAGCAGTAGCGCGCGACCGCTGACGGTTTTGCTCGTGGCGGTCGCGCTCATTCTCTTGATTGCGACAGCAAACGTGGCGACACTGCTTTCGGGACGCGCGGCGGCGCGGCAGCGCGAAATCACGTTGCGGGCGGCGCTTGGCGCGAGTCAGTCGCGCGTGCTGCGTCAGCTGCTCACCGAGAGTGTGTCGCTCGCGCTGCTGGGCGCGGTCGTCGGCGTCGCGCTGGCCGTCGCGGCAGTGCGCTCGTTCACACATTCGACGCTCGCCTCGCTCCCGCGCATTGACGAAGTCGCGGTCGATGGTCGCGTGCTCGCGTTTACGCTCCTCGTGTCCGTCGCGAGCGGTCTCTTGTTCGGGCTCCTTCCCGCGATTCACGCCGGACGGTCGCGGCTGACCTCCGACCTAACGGCTGGACAGCGGGAAAGCTCCCGCGGAGGCTCTCGAAGAGCCAACAACGCCCTGGTCGTCGCGCAACTGTCGTTATCCGTGGTGCTGTTGATTGCGGCCGGCCTCGTGCTGAAGAGCTTTCAACGGCTCACGGCGACTGATCTCGGTTTTCGTCCCGACGACGTGACATCGATCGCGCTGCCGCTGCCACAGCGCATCGGAAATGATGCGGCGCGGTTAAACGCATTCGTGAATGCTACACTTTCTCGCGTGCGTGCCGTACCCGGAGTGCAAACGGCGACACTGGCGTGGGCCTTACCGATGGACCACAACGCCAATTACGACGGATTTCTCATCGAGGGCCGGCCCGTGCCGCCAAGCGGCAACGAGACGCAAACGTATCAGATCGCCGTGAGCCCTGAATACTTCAAGACACTGGGCATTCCGCTGCTTTATGGTCGCGACTTCGCCGGCAGCGACGACTCGACGCACCAGGCGGTGGGTATTGTCGACGCAACGCTCGCCAATCGCTACTGGAATGGCGCGGAAGCACTCGGTAAGCGTATTCGTACGACTGGCGATACGACCTGGTTCACCATCATCGGCGTCGCCGGAACGGTAAGCGACGGCGATCCCGCTCTTCCTCCGGAGCCACACTTGTACGTCAGCATTCCGCAGGTCGGCGCCAATGCGCTGTCCTTGGCCATGCGAACGAATGAGCCCAGTGGCGTGATTCCGACCGTGCGGCGCGCCTTGGCGGAGGCCGAACCTTCGATACCGCTCGATGACGTGAAAACACTCAGCAGCATCATCGATCAGACGTTCGCGACGCGGCGCCTGACGAAACTGCTGCTCGGTGGCTTCGCGCTCGTCGCGCTGCTGCTGGCCGTGGTGGGAATCTACGGTGTAATGTCGCTCCACGTCGCGAATCGCAGCCGGGAGTTTGGGATTCGGCTCGCCATTGGTGCGGA
>DATEGN010000067.1:0-3518 GCA_035280125.1 Gemmatimonadaceae bacterium
GAAGCAGTGCTTCGCCCACTTGCGTTCGATCGGTCCCGATGGGACGCGCGCCCGGAGCTCCATGGTCGGTATATCCTAGTGAATGACGCCGAAGAGCACGCCGAGCGGAACAACGGTGAAACCGAGCCAGAGAACGACAGCAACGATGAAAGCAATCCGCCGATGCAGTGGATTGGGTGACGGCCTCGCGTAGCCTAACGTTCGCACCGAGCTCCAGGCGCCGTGATACAGATGCAGGCCAAGAAAGATCATTGCCAACAGATAGAACGCCGACACCCACCAGATGCGAAAACTCGCAACGAGATTGGCGTAGACATCCCGGTGGCCCGCCGTGTCGGTGCCGCCAAACGCGTGAGCGGGATCGACCTGCCCGGTCGTAAAGTGCAGGATGTGCAAGATGATGAAGAGAAGCAGCAGCACGCCGCCCCACCGCATCGTGCGCGCGGCCCACGTGGATACCTGCGGCTCGCGCTTCTCATAGCCCACCGGACGCGCCGCGCGTGCGCGCATCGTGAGCTGGTAGGCCATCATCACGTGCAGCACGACGGCGACGATCAGGACAACGCGGACAACCCAGAGCAGCTCACCAAGCGGCCCATGCAGCAGCGCGCCGTAGCCATTCAACTTGTCCGATCCCACGAACGCCTGGAGATTGCCGGCCATGTGGCCAATTACAAAAGCAATTCCAATCAGGCCCGTCGCGGCCATGATGATCTTCTTGCCGATCGTCGAGCGATAGAACTGGACGAACCACATCGACCGTACTCGTTTGACGATCAGAGCTTCACGGCTTTCATCGGCTCGCGCACGGCATCGGCGCTCTTACCGAGCGCGGTGCGCTCGTCAGCGGTGAGCTGTACCTCCAAAACGCGCTCGAGTCCGCGGCGGCCAAGCTTGCACGGCACTCCGAGGAACAATCCCTTCATGCCATATTCTCCGTCGAGCCATGCGGCACACGGCAGGATCCGCTTTTGGTCCTGCACGATTGCTTCGACCATTTGCACGGCGCCTGACGACGGTGCGTAATACGCCGAGCCGGTCTTGAGGTATTTCACAATTTCAGCGCCGCCGTTGCGCGTACGGTCGACAATGGCATCCAGCTGCGATCGCTCGAGCAGCTGCGTCACCGGTATGCCGCTCACGCACGTGTAACTGATGAGCGGCACCATCGTGTCGCCGTGACCGCCGAGCACCATCGCTTGAATGTCGCGCACCGAAACGTCGAGCGCTTCGGCGAGAAAGGCGCGGTAACGCGCGGTGTCGAGCACTCCCGCCATCCCGATCACGCGCTCGCGGGGAAAGCCCGTCACTTCCTTCGCGACGTAGCACATCACGTCGAGCGGATTGGAGACGACGATCACGATGGCGTTTGGGGAGCTGCGCTTGATCTGCTGCGAGACGTCCCTGACGATGCCAGCATTCGTGTTGAGCAAATCATCACGCGACATGCCCGGCTTGCGTGCAATGCCGGCGGTGATGACGACGACATCCGAGCCGCTCGTCTCGTCGTAACCGTTGGCGCCGATGACGCGCGAATCGAATCCCTCGATCGGCGCCGACTGCCATTGATCCAGCCCCTTCCCCTGCGGTATGCCCTCGACGACGTCCACCATAACGACGGTGCGCGCGAGCTCCTTTTCCGCGATGCGTTGCGCGGTTGTCGCGCCCACGTTCCCGGCGCCGACAACCGTAATCTTGTTGACCATGTCGATCGATTGTGAATGAGTTGAATAGGTCGTGCGAATCGAAACCTAATGTTGGCATCCCGAGGAGCGAAGCGACGAGGGATCTGCTTTTGCCGGCGAAAAGCAGATCCCTTGCTTCGCTCGGGATGACAACTGGTTTACCCACCAACCTGTGAAAGCGCCCGCAGCCCGCCCACACGCAACTGCAACAACGCGTGCTCCTTCGGCTTCTCCGCGAGCGCGCGGCGGAAGTACGCCTCGAGCGGCTCAGCCGCACGCAGCGGCGTGCGCAGATCGATTTCGTGATCGCCGAAGAGACACGTGCGGAGACGGCCGTCGGCCGTGAGTCGCACGCGATTGCACGAGCCGCAATAGGTATGCGTCATTGGCGTGATGACGCCGATCGAGCCAGGAGCACCCGCGAAATGATAGTACGCAGCGGGACCATTGCCTCGCGATGGACCACCGCCGGCTTCGAGTGATCCAAGCACGGCCGCGCGCTCGAGCACTTCCTCGCTCGGCACAATGTGCTCGGCTGTGAGCTCGCGCATTCCGCCGACGGGCATGAGCTCGATGAACCGCACATGCCAAGGATGATTCAATGTCAGTCGCGCAAAGTCGACGATCTCGTCATCGTTCACGCCGCGCATCACGACCATGTTCAGCTTGATGGGTCCGATGCCCGCTGTTTCGGCGGCGCTCGCGGCGACGACTGGATCGAATCCCAAATCGCGTCGCGCGATCGCGGCGATGCGATCCGGTCGCAAGCTGTCGGCGCTGATGTTGACGCGATCGAGCCCTGCGGCCCGCAAGACCGGTGCAAGCTCGGGCAATCGGACGCCATTCGTCGAGAGTGCGATGTCCTCGACTTCGGGAATGGCACGCAGCATCTCGATCAGCTTGGCCAGTGCCGGACGAATGGTTGGCTCGCCGCCCGTTATGCGGAGCCGACGCAACCCAAGCGGGGCGAGCTGCGCGACGACGCTCGTAATCTCTTCGTAACTCAGAATGTCTGTCTTCGGCAGCCACGTCAGCCCTTCGACCGGCATGCAGTAGACACAGCGGAAATTGCACCGATCGGTCACGGAGATTCTGAGATACTCGATGCTCCGGCCGAATTGATCGCGCAGCGTCTCACTCATCGTTCGTCTCCCACGTCGACGAGCTCGGTGCGTTCATTCGTCGCGCGTACCCATTCGCGCGTTCCGTCGGTGTAGTGCTCGCGCTTCCAGATCGGCACGCGACGCTTCAGCTCCTCGATGACATAACGCGCGGCGTCAAACGCCTGCCCGCGATGGGGATGCGCGACAGCGACCGCGACGCTGCATTCACCAACTGACAACGCGCCGAGACGATGTTCGACGGCGATGTCGCTGCTATGTGCGAGCCCGGCAGCCTCTTCGACAATGCGGGCGAGCTCACGCTCCGCCATGGAGCGATAAGCGGTGTACTCGATGCCGGTGACGTCCCGTCCATCGTTCACCTCGCGCACGGTGCCGAGAAATAGCACTGCGGCACCATTCGCGTCCCTGCTCACCCGCTCGAGCAGTTTCGATACGTCTATCGCACTTTCGATGATGGCCGAGTGCACCTCAGCCTCCCGCAACTGGGGGAATCAGAGCGACTTCGTCGCCCTCGCGCAGCTCGAGATCGCGCGACGCGTATTGCTCATTGACCGCGACAACAGGTGCCCGCGGCAGTTTCTCGGCGTCTCCCATCGCGCGCACGTGATCGATGACATCACGCACCGTCGCGCCGACCTCGACGTCGAGCTCGATCTCCGAACGGCCGACGGCATCGGCGTAAGAGGCAAAGAGGAGAACGGTTATCGTC
>DATEGN010000068.1:0-4859 GCA_035280125.1 Gemmatimonadaceae bacterium
AAGGCGCTTCTGAGGTCTAGAGAACGACGGCTGCGACAGCCCGAGTCACGCCGTCGCTGCGTTCTACGAGGCCGGCCGATCGGCAACCATTGCAACTCGCTAGAGAGTAGGGAGCGACTCTCTAGTAGCTCCTTCCCGCGCCACCACCACCGGCCGAGCCGCCGCCGAAGCTCGAGCCGCCTCCACCTCCTCCACCTCCACCTCCGCCCGAGCCGCCCGAATTGCCTGACGACGATGTCGTCTCGACGATCTGGGGGATGAACTCGCGCCGCGAGTCCTTGAAGCCACAGTTCAGGCATTCACGATTGACGTTGCGCAACCCCATTGAGCTAGTCGTAGCCGCGCGTAGCGTGACCGTACTCGTCTCGCATGTTCGCCGACTGCAGCGCGGGCACTCACTGTACTTACTGAACCACTTCCGATGTGGAATGACGAGGCGCTGTGCGCATTGTGGGCAGACCCACACGTCGTAGTCGATGCTGCCGAGCCGTTCCTCCAGTCCTTCCTCTCGTGTGAGCAGCACCTCGTCCTCGGCGTCGCTTAGTAAGCGCATCTTCGTATGACAGCCAGGGCAGCGACGCGACCGTCGACGCCATAGTGGACGGAGCCCCACGCCGGCGCCGACGAGCAGGAGCACGCCGACCGGCGCGAGGAACCAGGGAATGTTCCCGCGCGATTCCTTGACGGCACTCGTCGCCCGCCCGGGCGCGATCGTCGGGGGACGCCAGGCGGTCTCCTCCCGCGCTGCATCGGCGAGTCTTTGCACCCCTTGTAACATCCCGCCGTCGAAGTTGCCCGCGCGAAAGGCAGGGAGCACCCAATCATCGAGGATGCGTCCCACACGCGCGTCGGGGAGCACGCCTTCGAGACCGTAACCAACGCTGACGTAAGTCTTGCGAAGCGCTGGTGACCAGAGAAAAACGATGCCATTGTCGCGTTGCCGCTTTCCCACTCCCCAGCGACGATGGAGGAGGAGCGCCGCATCGGCGGCGCCGAGCCCGTCGAGTGAATCGAGGACAACGACGGCCATCTCGATCGTCTTTTGACGCTCGAGCGAGTCGATGATCGTGTTGATCGACTGAATGGTGGAATTCGTGAGATGGTGTGCGGGGTCCGCGACCCAGCTGCCATTCGTCTCGCGCGGATTGTGCACCCACAGCAGCCGCCGGTCGTTCGCGGTGCTCGACGGTACCTGGAGGAGCAGCGCTGCCGCGAGCGCGAGAGGGAGCGTGTCAAAGGGAAAGCGCATACTGGTCAAATTGGTTGGCCAAGGTCGCCCTGAGCGACGCCGGAACAGTCGCAGTCGTTACTAATACCACCGCGTGCGTTGTCATTGTGAGCGAGGCGAAGAATCTATCGTGTCCATCAGCATGACAGCGCTATCAGAGATTGTCCGAGATGTCTCGGTTGACGCATGCCCGTTGTGCGGCTCGGCTGGCGCCTCGGAATGGTATCGCGAGCCGCAGCGCGAGTACTGGCGCTGTGGCAGCTGCGCACTCGTCTTCCTCTCTCCAGAGTTGCGTCTGTCGTTCGAGGCGGAGGTCGAGCGTTACCGCTTACACCGTAATCGCAACGACGACGCGGGATATTTGAAGTTTCTGTCGCGGCTCGCGGAGCCCATGGCCGCGTGCACTCCGCCGCGAGCGCGTGGCCTCGACTACGGATCCGGGTCCGCGACCGCACTCGCCTTGCTCATGACACAGAGCGGACGCCCCACCGCGTCCTATGACCCAGTGTTTCACCCGAATTCGTCCACGTTAGGCGGGCACTACGAGTTCGTGACCTGCTCAGAGGTGCTCGAGCACGTGCACCAGCCGCTGACGCTGCTCGAGGAACTCGAGCGGCTTGTCATCCAGGGTGGAAAGATCGGCATCATGACCCAGTGGTACGATGGCCACACGCCGTTCGGGACGTGGCACTATCCGCGCGACCCGACGCATGTGTGCTTCTACGCCGAGCGCACGATGCAGTGGATCGCCGAGCATTTTGGCTGGGAGCTGATGATTCCAGCGCGCGATATTGCGATCTACGCGACGGGTCGGGCGAGGAACGCCTAAACTGTCGCTCGCACTTACTTCCCGAGATTTTTCACGGTCACCGCGAGTACCTTGACCTTGCCGGAATCGCTCGAGCCCAGAGCATCGCTGTCCAGCTGACTCGCAAGCTGCGACAGCGCGCTGCTCCGCGCTGAACCCGACGCGCTCTCCGCACTGATCAGCGCCTGACGAACCGCCGAGAGACGTGCTTCGCTCAATCCTTTGGATCGATCCAGCTGGTCCACGTACGCTCGCGCCAAAGCGAAGCTCGCCGGCCAGCTATAGCGCGGCTGTCCCTGGACGTTGAGATAGTCCAAATGCGCGCTCTTCGCCGCATCCAGCTCGTTCTGCGTCAGCAACGGATTCGGCGTCAGCTCAAGCACGTCCAATCCGCGCGCGATCTCCGAGCTCACGATCACGCCGTTATACCAATACGAGGACCACGCACCGCCCTCCACCATTCGATTCGGGTCGATGGGTCCGCGATCGAAATACGCGATCTCCGTCGCATGCGCAGGATCAGTAAAGTCGAACACCGAGATACCACCCTGATACCACGCCTGCACCATGATGTCGCGACCCGGCACCGGTACGAGCGAGCCGTTATGCGCAACACAATTCTCTTCCGGAGTTTGTGGGGCGGGAAGTTTGTAATAACCCTGAAAGACCAGTTTGTTGTTTACAATATTGAAAATCGCGTCGGCGCCCCAGTCGCGCGGATCGGTCGCGCGGCACTTCGGCGCGCTGCCGCCGCCCCACTCGTCGGAGAACAACAGCTTCGTCCCGTCGTTGTTGAACGACGCCGAGTGCCAGTACGAGAAGTTCGAGTCCGACGCTGCGTCCAAGCGTACCGGGTGCGCGGGATCGTGAATGTCGAGCAACATGCCGTAGCCCTCGCACGCGCCACCCGCGTAGCCTATCGAGGGATACACGGTGATGTCGTGACACTGCGTCGGACCACGATTTCCGCCCGCGCTCATGCCGAACATCTTGAGCACCATCGCTGGGAGCGCGGCACGCAACGCCGTGGAGTCAGCCCCCGTCGCCGCACCGCCGCCGTGGTTGGCCTTGGCCGTGCTATCCAGCAGCGGCTGCACCATCTCGTTCGGCAGCTCGATGTTGATGCCGATCACGTTCACCGGGAATTTGCCCTTGGCGATCGAAGCTTTCTCCTCTTCGACATCCCCCTGCGCCAATCCGTGATGTGCCGGCGCGGTGAGATCGTTGAAGATTCTGGGGCTGCTCACGATCGCCGCCTGCTCCGGGTGCGCCAGCGGCACCTTGATCACTTCGATGCGGAACAGCGCTGAATTCGGATCGTTCACGTCATTGGTGCAGCCCGCAAGCTCGGCAGAGGGCCGGATACCAGATGAGCCCGAGATGTAGACAAAAACATCGTTAGGATCCTTGGGATCGACCACCAGAGTGTGCGTGTGCGATCCGCGACACGTCTGCACGCTCGTGATGTACTTGGGATTGTCCAAGTCGCTGACGTCGAAAATGCGCAGTCCACGAACTCGCTCGGCGCTTACCGGATCCTTGATGCCGCCCCCCTTGCAATCGAGCCGCGATGACTCTGACTCGGCCGACATGAAGAGCAAGTTCTTATACACGGAAACGTCATTCTGGGACGCTGGGCAGAAGTAGCCTTTGCGTAGCGTGGGATTGCTGGGATTCGAGAGATCCCAGATCAGCCAACCGTCGAACGTTCCCTGAATGGCATACTTGCCGAAAAAGCCCAGATCGGAATTGGTGCTCTTGAACTGCGCGGGCGTCGGTGTGTTCGACAGCAGCCGCATGTTCCAACTCGCCGCGCCAGCATCGGTCAGTCCCGCCTTGAGCCCGACGCGTGGATCGGGCTTTGGCGGCGCCGCTTGGGCGATCGGCTGGACCTTGAAGGCTGTTTGCGGTGTGGGACCACCGGAGAGCGAGATACCGGTGTTGTGGGCGCAGGCACCGAGAAGGCCTGCAGCACTGATGAGGAAAGAGAGACGTAGCGATCGCATAGGGTGGTGTGGGTTTACTTCCCAGGGCGAGTGTGAGTTTCGAGCTCTACGGTCAACAACATCTGCTGCATACGGTGGATCTCGGTGTTCTGATCCACGTTGACGTTGTTGGCGAATTTGAAGACGGCTTCGTCCTGTGCAGCGCCTGGCGTGGCGAAAAGCTGCTGGACCATCGTGATCGCGCCCTGGTGATGCTGGATCATACCGCGAAGGAAGAGCTTGTCGAAGTCCTTGCCGCGCGAGGCGTCGAGTGCCTTCATCTGGTCTTCGGTAAGCATCCCTGGCATGAGCATCTCCATCACCTGCCCATTCATCACCATCTTCATGGGCATCGGCTTGGCCTCGGGCACCGGCTGGTTGCGATCGCGCAGCCAGTTCTGCATCAGCGCGATTTCGTCGTTCTGGGCGTTGATGATACGGCTACAGAGTGTCTGCACTGCTGAACTGGCGCCGTGCGTCGGTGCCATCTTCGCCATCACGACGGCTTGGGAGTGATGCGAGATCATTCCCGTCATGAACTGGATGTCCGCGGCAGTGTACGGCAGCCGAGTGCTGTCTGAGCGCGCGCGAGCTCTGGCCGCCGAATCGGACGCGGCGACAGGCCGAGCGGCCTGGGCAAGTGCGAGACCTGCCGAGGCACTCAGCATCAGGATCGCATATCGAAGAGACGCTAAACGCATCGTACGCAACTGGGGGACGAGGCGCGTGGCAAAGAGCGACGTCAACTGGATCCGTCGGTCGAAGTGGGGCGCTCGATTGGGAAGGCTAATGGTCGCGCACACTCGATCAAGGGCATGCAGCGGTCTTAGCTCGGGGC
>DATEGN010000069.1:0-2416 GCA_035280125.1 Gemmatimonadaceae bacterium
GACGGCCTTGTGCCACAGGATGCGATCCGGGAATCCGGCGTCGCCGAGGTTCTTGTACGCGACGTCGTGGAACGCCTTCGACCGGTTGGACGTCCCCATGCCGTCGATCTGGACGACGATGAAGCCAAGCTCCGCGAGTGATTGCATCGCCAGTTGCGTGCTGAACGTTTTTGGTACAAACGAGCCTTGCGGCCCAGCGTAGATGTTCTCGATCACCGGATACTTTTTTGTCGAGTCGAAGTTCGTCGGCCGAATGACGACCCCCCAGATGTCCGTCGTTCCATCGCGGCCTTTGGCGACAAAAACCTCCGGCGGCTTCCAGCCGGTGCCGAGCAGCGCACTCGCGTCGGCGCGCTCGAGATCGCCGAGCACCTTGCCATCGGTCGCGCTTCGCAACTGGAGTCTGGGCGGGAGATCAACTCGTGATGACAGATCCGCGACGTACCGATGATCCGGCGAATACGTGACACTGTGATTCGCGTCGCCATCGGTGAGCGTCGTTAGGCCGGAACCGTCGAAGTTGATCTTACAAGCTTCGACGAAGTACGGATCCGTGCCCGATTTCATGCCACTGGCTGTAAAGTAAATCTGCCTCCTCGTCGTATCGACCCAATCGACGCCGCGCACGACCCAAGGCCCCTTGGTGATCTGATTCTTCACCTTGCCCGTCTTGCCGTCGTACAGGTAGAGATGATTCCAGCCGTCGCGCTCCGACATCCAGATGATCTCTTTTCCATCGTTCACATCAAAGCGGTACTTCTTCGCGGAGTATTCAAAAAAAGTGGGCATCCGCTCGTCGATGATCGCGCGCGTCGCACCCGTTGCCGCGTCGATTTCGATGACGCGATAGACCTGATGTCCGCGTTGATTGTACTCGAACGTCACCGAGTGGCTGTCCGCGCGCCACTCGAGGGCGGTGACGTTGTACGCATTCGGGAAGAGCGCACGATCGACGACGATCTCGCTACGCTTTTCGACGTCGAAGATCGCCGGCGTGCCGACGTCGAGCAGGTCACCTGGCTTGTTGTAGAGAAGACTGGCCTGCTTCGGCTGCAGTTGGTCTTCCGGCGAGGACTGGATGTAGTGCACCTCGCGCCGATAGCCCGGCTTCACGCGAAAAGCAGCAATGTGCTTCGAGTCTGGCGACCAGGTGATCGACTGCGGATCGTAAGGCTCGCCCTCGGTGCCATCGACACCAAGCATGACGCCGCCGTCGCGCGAACCGTTCGGCCGAACGGAGACATTGTAGTTGCGCACGAGCGCTTCCCACTTTCCGTCCGGCGATATCTTTGGCCGCTCCGGTGGCGAGCGACGTTCGCCAAACAACCCGCCGCCTTCGCCCCGCGCCCCGCCACGGAACACGGGATCCTCCCTTGGCACGGTGCGACAGGCGTATGTCGTTAGGCTGCAACGCCAGCGCGTGCTGTCGTTCGCGGTTTCTCCGGGGCGAGCACCAGCGCTGAACTCGATTGCGCGCGCGCTGTCGACGAAGGCGAATCTGGTGAATGGCAGCGTGGCACCGGTAATCGGCCGAGCGGGTGCTGCTGCCCGTGGCGTTGCCGTGTCTCGCGCCGTGCTGAAGGCTGCCGCGAGGCGGTCGTGGTCGAACGCGGGACGCTTCTGCAGCGTCGTGGCGTCGACGAGCATGAACGCATTTCCGCCGCTCACGGACTTGCGATACACGAGTAAATCGCTGCCCGGTACCCAGGTGGGCGCATCGGCAGCATCGATGACCTTTCCGTCTGTACGTGCGCGCAGGCCGTCGGAGCGCGCGTAGTCCGCCGCCGTGCCTTGGGCGACAGCGGAACGCGCTACGGGCGTGGCCAGCAGCAGGATTGATGCAAGTCGGCGCAACCTCATGGTGATACCTCGCGGAGGAACTGACATCTCGTTGTTCGAGGCACTCTTCAGCGTTTGCTACTCGTGCCTCGCTTCGGCCGGTTGAACGTGGATCGGAAGCGTTGCGAAAAGCGGATGCTCGGTGACTTTGCCGCCGAGGCGCACATCGAGTCGCAACTCGCCCGCGGTGTCAGGAATGATTTCGAAGTCGAAGGTCTCGCCGACGCTGATCTGTCGTACAGCCTGTCGAGGCGCGCGGCGCGCTTCCGGGAGCTCTACGGCATCCTTGGCCAGCTCTCGCCAAATCGCGAGCGTGGTGTCACGTCGAAGCTCGACCCGTAGCGCAGGCCGTCGCGTGGTCATGTTGATGATTCGAAATCGCTGGCGCGTGCCCGCCCGAATCGTGAGCGCGGCTGGGGCTTTACTACCATTGAGTAGGACCGCGTTTCGACCCTCGTCCCAACTCCACGGCGACGTGATCATCACCGCGTGATCCGCCGATGGATCCCAGGTCTCTCCCGGCTCGAGCACAATGATCGGGCCCGCGAGTCCCGCGGGCTCCTGGCGCTCCTCGTCG
>DATEGN010000070.1:0-13087 GCA_035280125.1 Gemmatimonadaceae bacterium
GATTTTCTCGAGCAAAAGCGCTCGAAGCGTCTCGAACGGTTTGGGCATTTTGCCGTCGCGTCGGCGCGACTCGCGCTCGACGACAGCGGTATCGACCTCGCCCGTGAGGATCGGGAGCGTGTCGGATCGATGATGGGCAGCGCCCTTGGCGGTGTCTCGTACGCCGAGTCGCAAATGCGTGTCTTCATGGACAAGGGACTCAAGGCACTCGATCCCGCACTGGCGCTGATGGTGTTCGGAGGAGCGGCGAGCTGCAACATCGCGATCGAGTTCGGACTGCAGGGCCCGAACAGTACGAACGCGATGAGCTGCGCGTCGGGCACCATCGCGATCGGCGACGGCTTTCGTGAAATTCGGGACGGTTATGCCGACGTGATGCTCTGCGGGGCATCGGAAGCGCCGCTAGCGCCACTGACCTTCGGGGCGTTCGCGATCATCCGCGCGATGTCCACTCGCAACGACGAGCCACATCGGGCCTCTCGACCATTCGATCGCGACCGTGATGGTTTTGTCATGGGTGAGGGAGGCGCGGTACTGGTACTCGAGGAGCTGGAACGAGCGCGGGCGCGTGGCGCGCACATCTACGCCGAAGTCCTCGGTTATGGAAACTCTAATGATGCGCACCACATGACCGCGCCCCGTCCTGACGGCTCGCAAGCCGCGCGCTCGATGCGGCGCGCGTTGGCTGACAGCCATGTCGCGCCGACCGAGGTCGAGTATGTCAACGCACACGGCAGCTCGACGCCCCTCAACGATCCCACGGAGACCCTCGCACTCAAGCAAGTGTTCGGTGATCACGCGCGGCAGTTGCAGGTGAGCAGCACGAAGGGATATTACGGTCACGCCCTTGGTGCGTCTGGCGCGTTCGAGGCCGCGATCTGTGCCCTCGCGCTCGAGCGACGCTGGCTTCCGCCGACGGTGAATCTGGACTCCCCGGATGAAAGCTGCGACCTGGACTACATCCCGAAACAAGGCCGTGAACGCGGAGTTGAGTACGCACTCAGCAACTCCTTCGGGTTCGGCGGCATCAACGCGGCATTGGTATTTCGTCGCGCGGATTAGCCGCTCCGGTCGGCCTGAGCGAAGCTGCGTGTCATCTCGAGCAAAGCGAAGGATGACAAGAGGCCTTTTCGCGTCCAGATTAGTTGCGTCTCGCGGTTTGAGCGGTTTACCCGGCCTCGGAGCCCCGAATGCGTGACTCGTACCGCCATTTCGTCGCGGAGTTTGTCGGCACCTTTGCACTCGTGTTCATTGGCGGCGGTGCGATCATGGCCGCCGACCTCACAAGAAATCCAGCAGGCATCACTCAGATTGCGCTCGCGCACGGACTGATCCTCGCGCTGATGGTCACGGCCACAATGCGCGTTTCCGGTCACCTCAATCCCGCGGTCACACTCGGCTTCGTCGTGACGCGTCGGATCGACCCGGTGATGGCCTTCGTCTACATCATTGCGCAGGTCCTGGCCGCGGTCCTCGCTGCCTACGCTTTGAAGGGACTTTTCCCCGCAGCCGTCGTCGTGAGCTCGCGGCTTGGTGGTCAGTCGGTCGCCGGCGACGTGTCTACGATCCAGGCAATCGCGCTCGAGTTCATCGCGACGTTCTTCCTGGTCTTCGTGGTCTTCGGCACAGCAGTTGATCCGAAGGCACCGAAAGTTGGTGGTTTCGCGATCGGGCTCACGGTGGCAGCAGATATCCTCGCCATTGGCCCACTCACGGGCGCGTCGATGAATCCAGCACGTTCGTTCGGCCCGGCAGTGGCGAGCGGCGTCTTCGAGGGACAAGCGATTTATTGGATTGGGCCGATTCTCGGCGGCATCGCTGCGGCGCTCGTGTACGAGGCGCTGTTCATTCCACGACCTACCGAACCGGTCGACCACGGCCCGGTACGGCCCGTGGCCTAACGCACCACGACGCAGCAAATGCCGTCGTCGCCACCGCCGGAGCCGCGGCCGATCGTTTCGCTCAGCGATGAGCGCGAGCGCATAATACAGCAGCTCTCGCAACACTTCGCCAACGACCGACTCTCGCTCGACGAGTTGGAATCGCGAATGGAGCTCGCGTACAAGGCGACGACCATTGGCGATCTCCAGCGCCTAACGGCGGACCTTCCGAGCGGTGCGGCAGCACCCGTCCCCGCGCCGCTGCCGCCAGACGAGAACACGGCGCTTGCACCCGACCGCCAGCGCGTGTGGTCGGTCATGAGCGAGACGCGACGTGCCGGCGGATGGGTGGTACCGCAGCGGCTGGATCTCGTCGCCGTCATGTCCGACACGACGATCGATCTCACACAGGCCACGCTGCCGACAGGAATCATCGACATTCACGTGCGCTCACTCATGGCAGCGGTGAAGCTCGTCGTCCCGCCGGGAATTCAGGTGGTGAGCCGGGTGAGCTCATTGATGGGCAGCGTGCACGGCGGCGGTGAGCCCGGCGACGAAGCCGGCGGCGGATGGAAGGCCGGAACCGTTGTGCGGCTCACGGGCTGGGCACTGATGGCCGAGGTGCAGACAAAGGTCCGCCGCCGCGAACGACTGACGGGCAACACGTCCGATGAAAAAGGCGGCGCGACAGGTTAGGCGCAGGCGCTCGTCGGCCGCCTAACGAAGAAAGTGGAACAGCAGCTTTGCGATCACCGCGAAGGCGCCGAGGGCGATCGGAAAGAGCGTGAGTCCGACGGAGTAAATCAGCCCATACCGGAAGAGCGCGGGCCCGAGCCCGAACGTCTGGCGACCAAGCCAGCGTTCGAGCAACAGCTCAAGCGGAGCGCCGAGCGAGTAGCATAGGTTTGCGGCGATACCGTATGCGGTGATGCCGATCCACGTGCCGGGCTGCACAAACATCACTGGTCCCAGCGCGATCGAAAGTACCGACACGGTGACGAGTCCGGTCGCGCCGACGACAGCGTTGTAGAGTGGGCGGCGTCGCTCCCACCAACCAATGACGGCGCCCGGCGATCGGCGGAGCGTTGGTTCGGGAAAGAGAACGGAAGTCAGGGCAGTCATGGCTCGGGGATCCCGGAAACATCCGCAAGCTGGGCACCTCGCCAATGCCTGTCAAGTACTCTATGTCACAAAGCCGCTTGCGCCGCATCAGGGCCCGAACGCGAGGAACGTCTCGTCGAAGCGCTTGATGCCATCGACGATCGCGTCCATCGCTTTGATGCTCTTCTCCCAACCCACGATCTGCACGCGCTTGCCTTCGAGGTCCTTGTACCGTTGGAAGAAATGTTCGACTTCTTTCAACACGTGCTGCGGCGTGTCGGCAATGTCGAACCACTCCTGGTGATACGGATCGTGCAGCGGCACAGCGAGAACCTTGTCGTCCGGCTCGCCACGATCGAGCATGCGCAACACGCCAATCGGCCGAACGTCGATCAGGCAGCCTGGGAACGTCTCCTCGTTCACGAGCACGACGACATCACACGGATCACCGTCTTCCGCGAGTGTGCGCGGAATAAAGCCGTAGTCGCCCGGGTAGTGCATCGATGAGTACAAGACACGGTCGAGCTTCATCAGACCGGTTTCTTTGTCGAGCTCGTATTTGTTGCGGCTGCCGAACGGGATCTCGATGACAGCGGTGACCTCTTCGGGCGGGCGACGGCCGGGCGAGAGATCTTTCCAAAGATGGATCACGAAACGAAGGGCTAGGGCCGAGGGACGTAGGGCTAGGACGTGCCCACGAGGCCCTCACCTCGTTCCATCGTCCCCTTGTACGCCATCGGCTCTTCGACGACGCCGAAGTTCTCGGCGGCCAGCTCGGCGACGCGTTCGAGCTCCTCGACCGTTAGGTCCGGCTGGTCGCTCGCCGCCGCGAACTCGTCCAGCTGCGCGTCGTCGTAGATGTTCGGGAGCGTCGTCACAACGAGCGGCTCGGCGAGGAGCCACTTCAGCGCCGCCTGGCCAAGGCTCATCCGCGTCGCCAGAAAGTCCAGCGTCTGGATCTTCTTGATGCCGTTGATCAACCACGAGCGCGGCCGATGGCGCCGGTGGTCGTTAGGTGGAAAGATCGTGTCTTCGGTGTACTTGCCTTCCAACATGCCCGACGCATGTGTCACGCGAATGTTGAAGCAGCAGGTCGGCGCGTTCGCTCGCGCCGCTGCAATCATTGCGCTTCCCGGATGTTGCTCGAGCACATTCCAAATCATCTGGATCGTGTCGATGTCGTGCTCACGCTCCATCAGCTCGACCGCCTCGTATAGCCAGCCGATGGCGGGGCCGAACGCGGCGCCCCACGCCCGAATTTTTCCTTCTTTCTTGAGCTCTCGGAGTGTCTCCCACAGCTCGGGTTGCCGCACCTGCTCCATCTTGACGTTGTGGATTTGCAAAACGTCGATGTAATCGGAATCCAGCCGTTCGAGGCATCGATCGACAGCAAAGCGGACGTAGGCCGGGTCGGTGCGCATGGGCAGTTCGCTCTGCCCTCGACGGGCTTTCTGCGCTGACTCATCATAAATGTCGTAGCCCACCTTGGTACCGATCACAACGTCACCACGCCGGCGCTTGAACGCCAACGCGAGCTGTCGCTCCGCACGGCCGTTGCCGTACGTGTCCGCGGCATCGAAGAAGGTGACGCCGTGCTCGTCGTGCGCGCGACGCAGTATCTCGATCGCTTCGGCATCGGTGCGCTCGCCCCACCAGCCGGTGGAAAGCGTCCATGTGCCGAAGCCGACTTCGGACACCGTGACGTCAGCGCTTGGGAATTTTCGATATCGCATCGCTTTCAAAGTTAGCCAACCGCGCCGGCTGTCGCTGCCAACGCGCGCGCGACGTCTTTGGCGAAATACGTAATGACGACATCGGCGCCTGCGCGACGAATACCGATGAGCGACTCCATCATGACCCGATCGCCGTCGATCCAGCCGCGCTCGGCCGCGGCCTTGATCATCGCGAACTCACCGCTCACTTGGTATGCGACAACTGGGTATCCCGTCTCCTGCTTCACGCGCTGAATCACGTCCAGATACGGACCTGCTGGCTTGACCATGATCATGTCCGCGCCTTCCTCGACGTCCAGCCACACCTCGCGCATCGCTTCGTCGATGTTGGCTGAGTCCATCTGATAACCGCGGCGGTCGCCACTTTGTGGAGTCGACTCTGCTGCTTCGCGAAAGGGACCGTAACATCCGCTGGCGAACTTGGCCGCGTAGCTCAGGATCGGCGTGTTGACGAATCCCGCACCGTCGAGTGCCTCTCGAATCGCACCCACTCTGCCGTCCATCATGTCACTCGGCGCGACGATATCAGCGCCGGCGCGCGCGTGCGACAGCGCTTCTCTCGAGAGCAACTCTAGAGTCGCATCGTTGTCGACTTCGCCGTCCTTGAGCACGCCGCAGTGGCCATGATCGGTGTATTCGCACATGCAGACGTCGGTGATGACGACGAGCCGTGGAGTCTCGTGCTTGAGGGCGCGCGCCGCTTCCTGTACGGGACCATGGTCATCCCATGCGGACGAACCCGTCGCATCTTTGACATCGGGAATGCCGAACAACAACACTCCGCCAATGCCTAACCGCTCCGCCTCGCGCGCGTCGCGAAGCATTTCGTCCACGGATGTTTGACACACGCCAGGCATTGAATCAACGGCTTGTCTGATTCCTCGTCCCGACCGCACGAACAGCGGAAGGATCAGCTGCGCCGGCGCAAGCTGGGTCTCGCGGACCATGCGACGCAACGCATCGGTACGGCGAAGCCGACGAGGCCGGTATGAGGGGAAGGAGGGCATGGGGCAAAAGATACTTTCCTGTCATTCCGAGCGTAGCGAGGAATCTGCACCTCGCTCGCGCTCGGTGCAGATTCGTCTTATTTGGAGTCGCTCGCGCTGTACGCGCGCGCTCCAAGCGATGGGAACGGGAGCGAGTGCGCAGCGCAAGCGACTCCATATAGGATCGGATCTGGTGCGCGCCAAGCGCGCCAGATTCGACAACTAGGGAATCGTCGCCAGCGACGCCGCTGAGAGATACCAAATCCGCCCCGTGAAGTTCGTGAGACCGTCACCCGTGTCGTCGCCAATCCACAGATTTCCCTGATAGTCGAGCTGCAGCAGGTTGCTGTGCCCACCTACAAAGGCGAAGGTCACGGCCGCGCCGGTGTTCGGATTGGTGCCACCTCTCGCGATCAACGTTGAGGTCTGCGTCGAGATCGTGTAGCGCCACACTCCCTGACCGTTGATCGACATATACAACACGTCGGGGTGGTTCGTCGTCAGCCCGAGATGGGCAACGCCTCCAAATCCATCGGCGACGGGCACACCGTTGCAGCCGCCCAGACACTGCGGCGATACCGCGTTCTTGATCACTGACAGGCCGTCGGTCGTGGCGAGATACAGATCAGTTCCGACAAATGCCACGGAGCGAATGGGGCGTCCATTCGGAGCGGTACCAACCGACTGAACAATCTGCGTCTTCGCCACCGCTGGGTCGTTCGGGTCGGCCGTGGGATTCAGAACGCGGACAACGTTGCCGTTCTTGAGAAAGCCGACGTAGAGATTCCCGTCCGGCCCGATCGCGATCGACGTCGGCTGATTGCCAGCGAGACCCGCGTTAGGCGCGAGGAGGGCGCCTGGCGTCACGAACCCACCGACGGGATCGACGGTGATGCGCCAGACTCCGGGCATTGTCAGCGATCCCGGCTGCCCCTTTGCGTGATCGTAGGAGGTGAGATAGACGGTCTGATTGCCGTCGAAGGCGATCTGTCCCACTTGGCAGAACAGGATGCAGAGCTCCGTACCACCCAAGCTCCTCGAGAAGTCGGGGTCGAAGACGAGGATACCACTGTTGATCGGATCCAGATTACTCGAATCGACGGCCATCCAGTGACGGAATCCATTGGCTCCATCCCCGGTGTACAGGTTCTTTCCAACGACGACGGCGCCGCCCGGCGTGTTCGGCGCCGCGACTTGTCCCGACGGCAGGCCAAAGCCGACGCGCTGGGTTGCCTGTAAGGGATTCGGCGTGACGACGACGTTCTTCGCCGGAGCGACGATGACCGGCGCGGAACGTAGTGCGGTCGGCGCGTCCTGCTGACAGGCGCCGAGACCCACCGTGCTACAAAGTACGACCGCGAGTACTCCCAGATGGTGTTTCATGTTTGCTATCCGTGTCGGATTGTGGCGACCAGGTCTCCCCCGCATCGGGTATCGCCGAGTCGTGCGAGCACGAGGCGGCAAGGCAATCCACATTCCGATGAGTCGCACCGCGCAACATGAAGTTGAGTAAGGTTTTATGTGCCAATGTCGCAGATCCCCGCCACCCTAGGGTGTAACGAGATGGAGCAGCGTGGATCGAGGTGTGACAAGAAAAGGGGTCAGGCGCCAGGGCTGGGCCCGGCGTCCTCGTTAGGTTCCGAGCCCTCGCCGCGCGCGCCGCTCCCACGCCCGCTATTCGGGCTGCGGTGACGGAACCTGCTCCGCTCGTCTGAGGGTTTCGAGAATCTCGGTGGCACCGCGCCCACGGAGCTCATTGGCGAGACGAATCCCAGTGAGCTCAGGATTCTCTGGATCGATCGGGTGGTCGCCGCGAACGATCTGGCGTCCCCCGACGTCAGCGATGAGGCCATGCAGCGTGAGGACGCCGCCGTGAGTCAATGCGAGCGCTCCGATGGGTACCTGGCAACCGCCCTCGAGGGCGTCGAGAAAGGCGCGTTCGGCCCTCACCTGCAACCACGTCTCCGCATCGTGAATCTCCTCGAGCAACGAGCGCATGCTGGCGTCGTCGTCCCGAATCTCAACAGCGATAGCACCCTGTCCGGCGGCTGGAAGCCATTTCGGCGCGTCGAGGTAGCAGGCGATGTGCTGTGCGACGCCGAGACGGTGAACGCCGGCCGCCGCGAGGATCGCGGCGTGGACCTGCCCGTCGTCGACCTTACGCAGCCGTGTCGGGACATTCCCTCTCAGCGCAACGACCTCGACATCGGGCCGGAGTGCCATCAATTGCGCGCGACGGCGAAGGCTCGACGTCCCTACGCGGGAACCGCGCGGCAACTCCGCAATCGAGCTTGCGCCAGTGACAGCGTTGACGATGAGCACATCGCGCGGGTCTTCACGCGGCAACACTGCGCCGATCGCCAGACGGTCGGGCAATTCTGTCGGCAGATCCTTTAGCGAATGAACGCAGCAGTCGACCAGACCTTTCGCCAGATCGACCTCGAGCTCCTTTGTGAAGAGGCCCTTTCCCCCGATCGCGCTCAGCGGCTCGTCGAGCCGCTTGTCACCGGTCGTTTTGTATGTTTTCAACTCCGCGGCAATACCGGAGCGAGCCAGCGCAGACTGCACTTGCCGCGCTTGACGAAGCGCGAGCTCGGACGATCTCGTGGCGATGAGAAGACTCTTCCTCTCGGTCACCGTCCTCCCTTCAGAAGTGACTCGTACTCCGGGTGACGCTTGATGTAGCTCGAGATGAACGGACAGCGTGCGACGACGCGCCAGCCTTCCATCTTCGCGCGCTCGAGCACCGCGTGCGCGAGAATCTTCGCAAGCCCGCGTCCCTGAAGCTCCTTGGGCACTTCGGTATGCGTGAAGATGATCGTGTCGCCATGCTTGAGGTAGGCGACGAACGCGACGTGCCCCTCGACGTGCGTCTCGAACTGACTCGCTTCCGGATTGTCTACGACGATTGGAATCTGCTGTTGGCTGTTCGTCGTGTCTGTCATGTGAAGTCGTTGCCCCGTCGCGAAGTTCCATGGGCGATAATGGCGTCCACGAGCGACGGAATCGTCGACGATGACGCCTCGACGCAAACATCGAGTCCTGCCTCGCGCGCTGCGGCTGATGTCGCGGGTCCAATCGACGCCGCACCCACTCGGCGCGCGTCCGCGCCTGCCGCGTCGACGAACGCGCGGACGGCGGACGCCGATGTGAACGCAACGAGCGAGCGCTCATCCGGTGCGGCCGCAAACTGCCGTATCGCCTCATGGCCTGCCGGATCTGGCGTCGATCGGTAAATCGGCACGACGTCGACGCGTGCTCCGAGCTCCGCCAGGCCGTTAGGCAGCACATGGCGCGCGCCTTCCGCGGCGACGTACAACATGCGCGACCCACGAATATCCTCGCGCTGAGCCAATTCTTCGAGCAGCCCTTCGGCGACGAACCGCTCCGGCGTGACGTCAACCGCGATCCCGTGCGCGAGCAACGCATCTCCGGTCGCGGGACCGACCGCGATCACGCGCAAGCCAGCGAGCGCACGAGCGTCGAGGCGGCAATCGCGGAGGAGGTTCCAGAACCGCTCGACGCCGTTCTGGCTCGTGAACGCCAGCCAATCATACGCGTCGAGATGTACGATCGCCGCGCGCAGCTTCCCGGGATCAAGTGGTTCGATTCGCGTCGCCGGGACTTCGACGACGCTGGCGCCCGCCTCCGCGAGAAGTGGGGCGAGCGTTGACGATGGGCTCTGCGCGCGGGTGACGAGAATACGCCAACCAAAGAGCGGACGCCGTTCGAGCCATCCGATCTGCTTCCGAAGCTCGACCACTTCACCAATTACGAAAATCACGGGCGCCTCGAGGCCAGCGGCTTCCACGCATCGTTGGAGCGTGTCCAGCGTGGCGACGACTGTTCGTTGCGAGGCATGCGTGCCCCACTCTATTGCCGCCGCCGGGGTATCTCCACTGCGTCCCGCGCTTCGCAATGCCGCGACAATTCGCGGCAACGACCGCACGCCCATGTAGAGCACGAGTGTCCCACCCGACCGCCCAAGGGCATCCCAGTCGATCGTCGGCGCCCCCTTCGTCGGATCCTCGTGGCCGGTGGCAAACGTGACGGACGTTGCGATCCCGCGATGTGTGACCGGAATGCCAGCGTACGCGGGCGCGGCGATCCCTGCTGTCACGCCCGGCACGACCTCGAATGCGATGCCTGCGTTCGCGAGCGCCTGCGCCTCCTCGCTGCCGCGACCGAAGACGAATGAGTCACCGCCCTTGAGGCGAACGACGCGCTTTCCTTCGCGTGCGAGCCTGACGAGAAGGGTATTTATCTCGTCTTGTCGGGCGGAATCCACGCTCCCGCCACGTTTGCCAACATCGTGGCGCTCGGCTTCGGTGCCGGCGAGGAGGGCCGGGTTTGCGAGCGCGTCGTACACGACGGCGTCGCACTCGGCGAGCAGCTGACGGCCACGAATCGTGAATAGGCCTGGGTCTCCCGGGCCGGCGCCCACGAGATAAACGATCCCTCTGCGGACACCGGCCTCGTTAGGTCCCACGAGTCGTGCGCGCCTCCCCATTACCTCCCGCGCGAAGCTGGGCGCGGACGCGTCGGTCGCGCCACCAGAGGCCAATGGCGTACACGCCGTACGCCACGACGACCCATCCGTACGCGATGCGATAATACGCGGCGGTATCGGGAGGCCCAGACTGTAGCATCATGGCTCGCCAGCCTCACTCTGCAATGCCCGCAGCGCATCGCGACTCACGCCGTATCGGTACCGCGCGGCGATGAGCGAGATGCAGAGCAGCGTACATGCGCCCCACATGAGGAAGAATGTGATCAGCATCTCGCTCGGCATCGACGGCTTCTCGGGCTTGAGTAAGATGGGCTTCGGATGAAGCGTGTTGAACAGATAAACGCTGAGGTGAATGAAGGGGATCAGTAGCGCGGCGAGAATTCCCAACACAGCGGAGTAGCGCGCCCGCATCGCTGCTTCGTCGACCGCACCCCTCATCACCAGATAGCCGGCGGTCAGGAACCAGAGAAAGAGCGTCAGCGTTAGGCGGGCATCCCACGTCCACCACGTGCCCCAGATCGGCTTTCCCCACAGCGGACCGGTCGTAAGGACGACGGTGAGAAAGAGCAGACCGACTTCGCCGGCACTTTCCGCCAATCGATCGGCGCGCTCGTCGTGCAACCAGAGGTACACAATCGACATCAATGCGACGATGCCGAGCGCGAGATAGGCATTGATCGCCGCGGACACGTGCACGTAATAAATCTTCTGCGCCGCGCCCTGAAGCGCCTCGATCGGTGTGAAGAAGATGGCGCGCACGTACGCCGCGATCAGGCAAACGACGGCGATGGCGAACAGCCAGCGAAAAATCGGACGCGGTTCGCTCCTCGCCATCGCACGACCGGAGGCACGAGGCTCGGTAGCCAATGTGATCGAGCTCATTCTTCGAGAGTAAATGGAAAAGCGAGCGTGCACGCGAACATGAACACCAGATCGAAGGCAATGAGAAGCTTCAAGAACGGCCACGCCTCACCCGTCGGGCGCCCGGCGAGCAACATCGACGTCGCCTGAGCCGCGCCGTAGACAACCGGTACAAAGAACGGCAGGCTCAGCATCGGTAACAGCAGCTCCGCGAGCCGTGTGTTCGCCGCCATCGCACTGAACAAAGTACCAACCGCGACGAGCCCCACGGCGGCGAGTAGTGCGATCGCGAACAGTATCACGATCGTGCGACCGAGCGGAAGATTGTACAGCAGCACGACCGCCGGAATCGTCACCAGCAGAATCCCCGCGACGAATACCAGGTTCGCGAATGCCTTGCCGAGAAAAATCGCCTCGCGATCGATTGGCGAGAGGAGCAAGCCATCCATTGCTCGATCGGCCTGCTCGACGCCGAACGATCGCTGCAGGCTGAGCAGGCCCGAAAATGTGAAAATCACCCAGAGCACGCCCGGCGCGAGATCGATGGGCGAGACCGCCGTCGAATCCCACGCGAAGTAGAAGATGGCGACTCCGAGAATCGCGAACACGAGCACGGCAAGAAAAGCAGTCCGAGTGCGGAACTCGATCTTGAGGTCCTTGCGCGCAACGAGCCATGTCGCTCCGAGGAGAGTCGGCTTCAGGCTGCACCTCCGACGAGCTCTCGATATTCGTCAGCGTAGCTGGAGCTGTCCAACTCCTCGCGCCGCGTCAGGCGGAGCAGTCGTCCGCCGCGCATGACCGCGGCGTGCGTCGCCAAGGCCAGCCCTTCGCCAATATTATGCGTGACCAGAACCATCGTCGCGCCGCCGCTATCGCCCTCCTTCCGAAGACGCTCGAGCGTCTCGGTGAGCGCCGCCGCGCCGAGTGCGTCCAGGCCTGTGTACGGCTCGTCGAGCAAAAGGACCCTCGGTCGATGCACAAGTGCACGAGCAATCGAAACCCGTTGCTGCAGTCCCCGGCTCAGTGCACGCACTGGAGTGTGAGCGCGATCGAGTACTCGCATTTCGAGTAGCGCACGCTCGGTGGCTTCCTGCACGTCAGCAACCGCATACAGACGCGCCGACAGCTCGATGTTCTCGCGCACCGTGAGTGCGCCGTAGAGCATACTCTGATGCGAAATGAAGCCGACCAGTCCCCTCGCCGAGGCGTCGCCACGTAAGGGTTCGCCGTTGATTCGGGCTGCACCAGACGTCGGCTTCAGCAAGCCGGCCAGCAGGCGAAGTAATGTGGTCTTCCCTGCCCCGTTCGGACCAAAGAGCGCGAGACAGTCCGCCGAGTGCAGCTCGAGCGACACATCGCTCACTGCCCGCCGCCCGCTGAATGCCCGCGATAGCCGGTCAGCTTGGAGCACGCTCATGGTGCTGGCCGCCGCGACCGACGTGTCCTGAAAGTCATAGAAGAAAGATACCGATCGGTGAGGAGTACCGCCCTTCGCGCCGATGGACTTGTGGCCTCGCACGGATCATCGCAGTATGCGCTAGACCTAGGATCTAGCCCCTAGCCCCTTGTTCCGTGACTGACATCGACGTCCTGCTCCAAGAGAATCGTAAGTTCGCGCCGAGCGATGAATTTCGGCGTACCGCGAACCTGTCTGACGCTTCCATCTACGAAGCGGCCGCGCACGATCCCGAAGCGTATTGGGCAAAGCAGGCGGAGTCGCTCAGCTGGTTTCAGCGATGGAACAAGGTCCTCGAGTGGAATCCCCCGCGCGCGAAGTGGTTTCTCGGCGGGAAGATCAATGTTTCGTACAATTGCATCGACCGGCACATTAATACCCCGCGCCGCAACAAAGCCGCGCTTGTTTGGGAAGGCGAGCCGGGCGATCGGCGGACGCTGACATACTGGGACCTTTACATCGAGGTCCAGAAGTTCTCGAACGTCTTGAAGACGCTGGGCGTCCGTCGCGGCGATCGAGTTGCCATCTACATGCCGCTCGTTCCCGAGGCGGCGATCGCT
>DATEGN010000071.1:0-7987 GCA_035280125.1 Gemmatimonadaceae bacterium
CGCGTCTTACTTGGGACGATCGGACGCGACGCCTAACGATCGAGCCCGGCCCGCCGGCCGGTGCGACGAATGTGCCGATGCCGCGAGAGCTCGAGGTGCTCCTGATGTCCACTGGCGCCACGAGGCGCGTGTCGTACGATGGTGTAAGGGGAGCGGTGGCGGTATTCTGAGCCCATTTTCAACATTTTGAATTCGATGACAACCTTTCAGCGCACGGTTGCAACGTATCGCCAAGGCGCACGCACGATGCCGGGCGCGTACTACACGTCTCCGGAGATCCTGCGTGAGGAGGCCGATCGCATATTCGCGCGCGAGTGGAACTGCGTGGGGCGGGCGAGCCGAGTTGCGCAACCGGGCGACTACTTTCTGCGGACGATTGCTCGCGAGTCGCTCATCATCCTGAGAGACCGTGGCGGCGAGCTGCGCGCCTTCTTCAACGTCTGTCGTCATCGAGGGACGCAACTTTGTAACGTGGCATCGGGACAGTTCTCCGAGACCATTCAGTGTCCGTATCACGCGTGGACATACACCACGGACGGCCGCCTCATCGGCGCGCCGCACATGAATGAGGTGGAGGGCTTCGACAAGCGCGACTACCCGCTGCATGCGGCGGCCATCGTCGAATGGGAAGGTTTCCTGTTTGTCAATATCGCCGTCGAGCCCCGGCCCTTTGCTCAGTGGATTTCCCCGCTCGCGTCGCGGCTTGCACGCTTCAAGCTCGGTGCCTTACGAGTCGGACACAGCGTCACGTATGATGTGCACGCAAATTGGAAGCTCGTCTTTCAGAATTATTCCGAGTGCCTGCACTGTCCCACGATTCACCCCGAGTTGTCGGTGGTACTTCCATACCAGAGCGGAGCCAACGACCTCACCGAGGGTGTGTTTCTGGGCGGATACATGGAGATCAAGGCGCCACACGCGAGCGCCACGCTGTCCGGCCGTGCATGTGGTCTCGCGATCAGCCCCTCTCTGGGCGACGACGACCGCAGGCGGGCATACTATTACTCCCTGATGCCTAACTGGCTGTTGAGCGTGCATCCGGACTACGTGAATTATTATTTGCTCACGCCAGCCGGGGTGGACCGCACGATCGTCGAGAGCGAGTGGATGTTCAGCGCCGAGAACGAAGGGAATCCGGCGTTCAACCCCGCAGACGCGATCGGCTTCTGGGACGCGACCAACCGGCAGGATTGGGATATCGTCGAGCGCAGCCAAGCAGGGATCTCATCGCGGCGCTACACACCGGGGCCCTACTCGCCCCGCGAGAGCATCCCGGCGGCCTGGGATCGCGAATACTTGCGGATGATGGGACGCGAGCCGGGGGACGAAGCCTGATTCGACTTGGGAGCTCGCGTCCTCCTTTCGGATGATTTCCGACTTCGACCAACAAGATCACCGCTTTGGGTGATGCGGGCCGGGCATTTCCGGCGCTACACTCGGGCGCAGCTGACCACCCACAGGAGCCGAACATGATCCGCACCGCCACCGTTATCGCCACCGCGCTCGCCGCCGCTAGTGCACTCGCCGGCATCCCAGCGCATGCCAACCCGGCCGCTATCGCGAGCTCGAAGTCCGTAAAGCTGGGGCCCGGACCAGAACACGCACGCCTCACGGCCCTCAGCGGAACGTATGACGTGCAGCTGACCTTCTGGTTCAGGCCGGGGGCGAATGGCATAACGACGACGGGCACTTCGACGATCCGGCCTCTATTGGGCGGGCTTTTTATCGAAGAGCAGATCGATGGTGTCCTGAACGGAACGCCCTTCACGACGTTGTCGTGGACCGGATTCAACACCGGTAGCCGCGAGTACGAGGCCACTCGTATCGCGAGTACGAACACGAGCCGGATCACCGAGAGTGGAGTGTGGAACGATCAATCGGGACAGTTCGAGCTGAAGGGTTCGTACAAGCTCGGCGCGGACACATGGGCGCAGCGCACTGTCATCCAGCCATCGTCCGCGGATACGATGGTCGCGAGCAGCTACCTGAGCTTCGGAACGGTTCCAGAATGGAAGGCCGTGGAGATCAGATATAAGAAGAGAGCGAAATAGCGGATCGTTAGCGAGGATCTTCGATCTGTCATCCAGTGGAGTTGACCCGATTTGGTGGGATACCTCAAACCACTGTCGTCAGGCGCTCTTCAGTGTAACAGAATCATTTCACCTGACCGACTCCTGGCGATGTCCTGGGCTGCGATGGCGGCGCCGCCACCGGCGCCGTCGTGAGGAGCGACACCGCACTATCGAGCACCTGGAGACTCTCGGCGGTGATGATCGCCTGACGATTGAGGCGTCCACTCTCACTGTACGCGAATCTCAGCGCCGGCAGTCGCTTCAGGCCCCAGTAGAGAAAGCCGACTTGCGCATCGCGCACGGATCCAGCGTCGATGGCGACGGTCCAGATGCCGGACATCTTCGTGGTGGTAACTCCAAAGAACTTGCTCGACGCGTCGATGTTCGAGAACAGCGCCGGATTGCCGTCGTCATTGTGCGCAAGTATCGACGGCATGTCCACGAATCGTTTCTCGACGGTCTTCCCGGGCTGCTTCAGCGTGAACGTCCCCGTCGTGCCGACCTTGATCGGCGGCTCGCTTCGCACTTTCGTGAGTGGTGTGCCGAGGCTCATGCGCTGGAAAATCGTGTTGCGCATGATGGACACGAACAGGAAGAGCGCGGCGGCGGCAAACAGCAACCCGGTGAACACGGCGCTGACGATCGGGCTCGCCGGCTTCGCGTCGGCAACCAGCATGTAGCGCGTTTCGACCGGGACCCCGCTGATAGTGTCGTGCTGTGCCGCAAGGCTGCTGCGTAAGTCAGTGCTCAACTCGCGCAACATCCCCGTGATGCTTGCCTCGTGATCTGCTCCCCCGCTGAGCTTCCCCGGCCGTTGCACGAGAAGAACTCGGTTGCTCTCGCGATCGAGCAGCGGCGACCACGATTTCTCGACCCTCGTGATATGTCCGTCGTCGGCCTTGTCCCCGTACTCGTAAAGCGCTTCGGGAATGTCCCGCCCCTTCACCGTCACGTAGTCCTGGGCGAGCCTGGGACTGTCGTGAATCTGTGCCACGGTGACGTCGATCGGCGTGGACGCGTTATGCATGCCCTCGACCGTGTCCGTCAGTGTCCCGAATCCGCCGATGATCATCAGGCCGATCGCCAGGAAGTTGAGAGGCAGGAGATTGATTCGATAGCGCCACATGCGCGCGTTCAACTTTGCGACGGCGCCAAGCAGGTAGTACAGTGCCGACATGGGTACGTCCTCGTGGAGTATTGTCCTCTCAGCTACGCAACTCGCTAGGCAGGGCGCCGGCAGCGGCACCACCAAGAAAGAGTCCCGCTGTGAGATGCAGATGCAGGCTCGCGAGCGGTCGCTGTAGTGAATCGAAGTCGACGAGACCGGGTTCCGGGACGACGATGGGCAATACGAACGTGCCATGCAATTCGTAACGCGTCGAGCGCCGTCGGGGCGGGGACGCGATGAAACGGCATCCTGCAATTCTAGGCAGGCGGTGTAACACTCGTGTAATGGAGTCGTCGTGATCCGAGTACACGGGACAGACGACGGATGGCTCGCGGACGGCGACCACCCACCGAGATTTCGCTCCTACCAGTCTCGGGTTGAGCAACGGATACCGGCCGCGCCGCTCGGGATAGACGCGTAACGAGTATTCGGTCCATCGCTCCTTCTCCGCATAGAAGCCAGCGAGTTGAAAGGCGGCGCGCAGCTGTGCGAGCGCGGCCTGGCCGGCAGGCGAGCGCCCATCGAACATGCTTCCCGCTAGGCGTCGTGAGGCTGATGAGTGACTCACGTTTATTAAAGCTCGGGACGTCGAACTGAAGAGCGCAGCGCGAGTAGCTGCGGATAGAGCCACGGGTCAGCCGTGATGTCATTCGATCACGGACGACAGCAGCCTGATAGCGAGTATGCCGAAGCGTGGGCACGAGCAAATCGACCGGCGCGGAAACGAGTCTACTGTTTGCTCAACATCGGACGACGATTGGCGACAACGAAGAAGGCAATGGCCGCCACGATGAGCAGACCGCCATAGACCGCCCACTTCGTCTGGCCAGTCATGAAGCTGCCCGGAAGCACGTTGATTCCCTGCAGGAACCACACACCTCCGCAGAGAAGGCAGAGTAGCGCGACAATGTTGAGGAGTATTCGCACGGCAGTCGTCCTCTGTGGGCACCCCTTCCAACATACCCCGATCAGCGTCGAGACACCTCTTGCTTACCGAGAGGACGGAGCGTATACTCATCTCGGTTACCGAGTCGAGGCCCATGAGCAAGCCTGCTGATCTCGTTCAGGGGACGCTGGATCTTCTCGTCCTCAAGCTCCTCGCCCTCCAGCCCATGAACGGCTGGACCATCGGGCAACGCCTCAAGGAGCTCTCCGCCGACGTCCTTCAGGTCAGCGACGGCTCCCTCTATCCCGCGCTCCACAAGCTCGAGCAAGAAGGCTGGATCGAAGCCGAGTGGCGTCCGAGCGCGAACAATCGACGCGCAAAGTTCTATTCTCTCACGCGCGCCGGTCGTAAGCAATTACAGATCGAGAGCGGCAACTGGGATCGTCTCGCCGGTGCCATCACTGCTCTCGTGCGTCTTCGCGAGGCCTGACCATGTCCATCGAGCGTCTCGTTCGCATTGCGCAGCTCCGCATCCGTTCCATCCTTCATCGTGCCGATGTCGAGCGCGAGCTCGACGAGGAGCTGCGCTACCACATCGAACGCCAGATCGCCGAAAATGTTAGGCGCGGCATGTCGCCCGACGCCGCGCGGACCGCCGCACTGAAAAGCTTCGGCGGACTCGAATATCAGAAGGAGCAGGCGCGTGATCGTCGTGGAACGCGCTGGCTAGAGGAGCTTGTCAGCGACCTGCGGTTCTCGGTGCGCACGCTGCGTCGCGCCCCCGGATTCGCGTCCGCGGTCGTCCTCGCCCTGGGACTCGGCATCGGTGCGAACACCGCGATCTTCAGCGTGGTCCGTGGTGTGCTTCTGAAGCCGCTGCCTAATCGCAATGGCGACCGTCTGGTCTACATGCGTCAATCAATGGACGGAATCGGCGGGGAAGATATCCTGTTCTCTGTTCCGGAGGTGCGCGACTTTCGCACCGGTGTGCCGTCGCTCGCGGGGATTGCCGAGTATTCGTCGAATACGATGATCCAGAGATCGTCCGAGGGCTCGGTCCGATGGAATGTCGGTCTCGTGACCGGCAACTATTTCGAAGTCATGGGTCTCTCTCCCATTCTCGGCCGCCTGACGCGGCCGACGGTCGACGACGGACCGGCCGCGAGTCGCGTTGCCGTGCTCACCTACGAGTGCTGGGTGAATCGCTTTGGTAGCGACTCGAGCATCGTCGGCAAGAACATCTCCCTGAACCAGCAGCCGGTCACGGTGATCGGTGTGTTGGAGCCAGCGCCATTTTTCCCCGATCGTGTCGACGCGATTGTGAACTTGGTAAACAGTGAGCATCACCTCAGTGCCTCGATGCAGCAAAAGCGCACGCATCGGATGACGCAGGTCGTGGCGAGGATGACGCCGAACGCGACACTCGAGCAAACGCGGACCGAAGTGGCGGCAGTGTACGCGCGCATGCAACGCCAGAACAAGGAAGCGTACAATACGGCGTTGCACTATCGCGTTGCTGTCATGCCTTTCCGCGACGTGCTTGGCGAGCGGGCACGTTTTACACTGTGGCTGCTCATGGGCGCGGCCGCGCTCGTGCTCATCATCGCCGTCGCCAACGTCGCGAACCTGACACTGATGCGCGGCGTCCGGCGCGAGCACGAGCTCGTTGTTCGCGCGGCATTGGGCGCGGGCACGTTGAGACTCAAGCGGCTGATACTGGTCGAGAATCTGCTGCTCGCGTTCCTTGGAGCAGCGTTAGGCACGGTCATCGCATTGGGCGGTGTCAAGCCTTTGGCATCGCTCGCGGCGCGCTACTCGCCGCGGTCCAGCGAGATCGAGCTGGACGCAATTGTGCTGGGCTTCGCCGTCACCCTATCAGCTGTCGTCGCGCTCGTCCTTTCGCTGCTTGCGTGGACGCCTATCGAGGAGCGCTTCGCGTCCGTCATTGGCGGTGGAACGCGCCGGCTCACCGGATCGAAGAGCACGCAACGCCTCCAGCGTTCGCTTGTCGTCGCGCAGGTGGCGATCTCGGTCGTGCTGCTCACCGGTGCAGGACTGCTGACGCGCACGTTGACGCGCCTCTCCGAGGTGGACACGGGACTTCGAGCCGACAAGGTCCTCACCATGCAAGTCACGTTGCTCTCTCGCAATGACGGGGCAAATCACACAGCTGCGGCGGAAGCACGGCAGCGGTTCGATGACATGCGACGCGAGATCGCGGCGCTGCCTGGGGTGACCACCGTTGGCATTGGCAGCACGCTCCCCCTGCGGACGGCGGGTGCGGTCATGGATTTGGACGTCGAGGGTAGGCCATTGTCACCCGGCGAGTCAGCGCCGCGCGCCGATTGGCGCGGAGCGGATCCCAATTACTTCAAGGCTGCCGGGATCCCCGTCCTTCAGGGGCGCACCTTCGCGACGACCGATACACCAAACGAGGACAGCGTCGCCGTCATCAACAAGACCTTGGCGGACCGCCTCTTCCCGAACGCGAATCCAATCGGGAGGCGAATCGCGTTTGCGGGAATCGTCCGGGCGCTGTATCCGGATCTGGCGAAAATGCGCACGATCGTCGGCGTCGTTGGTAATACGCGTGATGGGGAACTGGAATCAGAGCCACAGCCCGTTGTGTTCGCGGCTGTGCTCAGCGGCTTCACGAGCGGTGGACTCGTCATCCGCACGGCCGGGGATCCATCCGCGCTCACCGCCTCCGCGACACGGGTCGTGAGGCGCATCGCTCCCACGGCGTTGATCGAGAACGTGATGACGATTCAGCAATTCAAGGATCGCAGCATCTCGCCGAAACGTCTCAATGCGATGCTCATCTCTTCATTTGGCGCGCTGGCACTCGCCCTCGCTGCCGTGGGCATTGCCGGTGTACTCGCGTTCTCGGTCAGCGCGCGCACGAACGAGATTGGTATCCGCATGAGCCTCGGTGCGGATGAGGCGCGAGTGGAGCGCATGATCCTCGGTGAAGGCGGATCACTGGTGATCATCGGGCTCGTGCTCGGCGTCAGCGGCGCCTTGCTGGCCGGCCGAGCGATCCAAGGATTGCTTTTCGGGATCGCGCCTAACGATCCGGTCACGTTGGTCGCCGCCGTGGTTGTGATGGCGGTGATCGGCATGGTCGCGTGTTGGATTCCCGCGCTGAGGGCTGCGCGTGTCGATCCACTCATCGCGATGAGGGCGCAGTAGGGTAGAGGGTAGAGGGTAGAGGGTGTCACCCTCAGCGCACTACTCTGCCCACTACCCTCTGCCCTCTACCTCTTGCCGGCACTCGAGCAACTCCTGCCAGAGGTCACCAACCGCATCGATCCGTGCTGCCATATTTCGGATCGTGAACGACGTCGGCCCAACTGTTCCTGCTTCCAGTTCGGCCCACGTGCAGGGCGCCGAGACTGGTGCTCCAGTTCGGGCCCGCACCGTGTACGCGGCCGCGAACGTCGCGCTGTATTCGTTCCGCCCGGTATCGACCAGGATGCGACCGCCGCGGTCTGCCTTATAGAACTCGCGCGTGAGATTGACCGGGTCGCGGCGCGCGAGTGCCTCGCCGAAATGGTGAGCGAAGCGCGCGACAGCGCCGTACTCCGCGGTGGCGTCCAGCGGAACGGCGATGTGATATCCCTTCGAGCCCGACGTCTTCACCCAGCTCGTTAGTCCCAGCTCCGCAAGTGCGTCGCGCACGAGCAGTGCCGCGGCGCGCAGGCGCTGCGCGTCGTCGTCACCAGGGTCGAGATCGATGATGCAGATGTCGGGACACTCGACGTTCGGTGCACGCGACGTCCACACGTGCGCGGTGATGCAATTCTGGTTCGCGAGCCAGAGCAGCCCCCGCACGTCGCGCACGACGGGGTGATGCACAAC
>DATEGN010000072.1:0-5834 GCA_035280125.1 Gemmatimonadaceae bacterium
CGCTCACCGCTAACGCTCAGATCCCCCGACGGACGCAGAAGCCGCCGTTGCACGCCGAGCACTGGCTCGCGATCACTGGAAAGCCACTGTCCGCCACCGCGGGCGCGCTCATCTTCGCGAAAGGCGGCAACGCTGTCGACGCGACGGCGGCCATGCTCGCCGCGGGATGCACGATGTGGGACACGCTGTCGTGCGGCGGCGAGACACAAGCGCTCATCTATAACCCACACACCAAAAAGGTCATCGGTATCGACGCGTTAGGCGCTGCGCCGAGTGGCGCCACAGCCGAGTTCTATCATTCGAAGGGTTACCGGTATCCACCGGAGTACGGTCCATTGGCCGCCGTCACGCCAGGAACGCCAGGTGGACTGATGGTCATGCTCGCCGAGTATGGGACCATGTCGCTCGCGGATGTTCTTGCGCCGGCGATCCAGATGGCTGACGGCTATCCGATCGAGGCGCAGCTCGTCAACACGATTGAGCACGACAAGGACTGGATCAACAAGTGGAAGTACTCGCCGTCGATCATGCTGCCACGTGACGGCAATCCGCCGGAACCAGGGCAGCTGTTCGTCCAGCGCGATCTTGCGGCGACGTGGCGCAAACTCGTCGAGGCCGAGCGCACGGCGCTCAAGCAGGGGAAGACGCGAAAGCAGGCGATCTACGCCGCTTACGACCGGTTCTACAAGGGCGACATCGCGCGCGAGATCGTGCGCGGCGTCCAGGAGGATGGCGGTCTCTTTACGCTCGCCGATTTAGCAAACTGGAAAGTGAAGATCGAAGAGCCGGTGAGCACGACGTACAAGGGTATCACCGTCTACAAGCTTCCGTTCTGGCAGCAGGGGCCGGCGATGCTTCAGGCGCTCAACATCCTCGAGAACGCCGATCTGAAGTCGATGGGCTTCAACTCCCCGCAATACATTCACACGTTGTATCAGGCGATGAGCCTCGCCTTCGCCGATCGTGATTTTTACTACGGCGATCCGTACTTCCCGCCCGAGGAGCCGGCGAAGGGCCTGCTCTCCAAAGAGTATGCGAAGGCGCGCTATGCAACGATCGATTGGACGAAGAACGACCCGAACATCAAGCCGGGCGACCCCTATCCTTATCAGGGCGGCACAAATCCATTCACTGGCCTGCTTGCGGAATGGAAGTCCACAAACGGCGACACGGCGCGCCGAAGCGGCCAACAAGATGTGCCGCCGGCTGATTCAGCATTCATCGAGTCGTTCTACAGCGGCACGACCTCGATCGAGGCCGCCGACTCGGCTGGTTGGGTCGTGTCGGTTACGCCGAGCGGTGGTTGGGTGCCGGCGGTGATCGCGGGACACGCGGGGATTGGACTCAGTCAGCGCGCGCAGAGTTTTGTGACCGAGGCGAAGGATGGTCCATTCAATGTCATCGAGCCGGGCAAACGGCCGCGCGTGACGTTGACGCCGACGCTCGCGCTCAAAGATGGCGCGCCGTACCTCTGCTTCTCGGTACAGGGTGGTGATTCGCAAGATCAAAACTTGTTGCAGTTCTTCCTCGACGTAGTCGAGTGGGGCATGACGCCGCAGCAGGCCACAGAAGCACCGAACATCAATAGCTACCAGATGCGGTCCTCGTTTGGACAACATGAATCGCGTCCGGGAAGAGTGCTCATTTCGTCGACGACGCCGATGGACATCCGCAGCGCGCTCCAGGCGATGGGGTACACGTTGCAACTCGGCGAGCGAACGTCGGGGCCGATCAATGCGATCATGATCGACGCGAAGCACCACACGATGTGGGGTGGCTCGTCGAACAATGGCGAGGATTACGGCATCGCCTGGTAGCCCCGTCATCCTGAGACAAGATCAGCCTTGACATGCAACCTAATAGTTGCATATTGGCCGTTGAACGATGGACAACATCTTCAAGGCACTCGCCGATCCAAGCCGTCGGCTCCTGCTCGACCGTCTTCGCGCCGACAACGGGCAAACGCTCGGTGAGCTCTGCGAACATCTCGATATGTCGCGTCAGGCCGTCACCAAGCACCTTGCGGTGCTCGAGGCGGCGAACCTCGTCGTCGCCGTGTGGCGCGGGCGTGAGAAGCTGCACTATCTCAACCCCGCGCCGATTCACGACATCACTCGGCGCTGGATTGGGGAGTACGAAAAGTCACGGCTAACGACGCTCGCGGAGCTCAAGCGCGCGCTGGAGGAAACCCATGAGTAAGCCCGCGTTCGTCTACGTCACCTACATCGCGACCTCCGCCGAGCGCCTCTGGCAGGCGCTGACGAGCGCCGAGTTTACAGAACGCTATATGTTCGGCCGACGGGTCGAGTCGACGTGGAAAGTCGGCGCGCCCGTGCGCTACATCGGACGAGAAGGAGCGTTGTCCGACAGCGGCGAAGTCCTCGAGGCAGATCCTCCACGCCGCCTTGTCTTCACGTGGCGTGTCGAGTTCGACGACGCACTCCGCCAGGAAGGCTACTCCACGGTAACGTTCGAGCTCGAGCAGTTGGGCGGCGAGGTCAAGCTCACCGTCATTCACGGTGACCTGCGCGAAGAGTCGGGCGTGCTCAAAGGCATCTCGATGGGTTGGCCCAAGGCAATCGCCAGCCTCAAGTCGCTACTCGAGACCGGGCGTCCGCTCGCGGTGTCGAGCCCCGAGTCCGCCGCGGTGGGCGAGGCACAAGCGATCGACGCGGCACGCGCCCGCGCTTCGCATGGCGCGGCATAGGCTCAATGAGTCAAGAATTGATGACCGTTGCGCTTTCGGTCTCCTGATCCGAAACTGGGCTTGACCTCAGGGGGAAAGGCCCATGTTGCGCGCCATCGCCGGAGCTCTCACGCTGTTGATTCTCGCAATCGCGAGCCCGATTCGAGCGCAGCAGAAAGTCGTGTGGCGCTACGCCGCCGATACCGACATCGCCCAATTCCAGCAAACGCCACTCGGCAGCCTCGTGGTCGCCGCCGGCACCAACCTAACGAGCCTCGATCCGGCGACGGGAGCCCCGACCTGGTCGATCAGCGATTCGATATCCTTCGCGGGCCGACGGCTGCAGATGTTGCCGCTCACGCCCTATCTGTGGCTCACCGGCAGCGACGGCACTGGCGTTATCGATCTCCAGCACGGTATCTGGAAGTGGCGAGCAGCGTCGCCGACGCTCGGCACGTCGCGTGGCACGCTGTTCGTCCCGGAGAAACTGGTCGTGCTCGAGTACGTCGTCGAAGACGAAGCGCATCCTGTCTTGCAGGCGATCGATGTCGAAACGGGCCACATGCGCTGGCAGCTGGACACGGTATTGGCACACGCGCCACCGTCGATCGAGGTCAGATGCTGCGGGGATCGGAAGCTCGAGACAATCGAAGGGAATCAGCCGCCCTACTTCGATGGTGACAGTACGCTCGTTCTCTGGATTACCCAGGATGGACCGATTGGTGTGAACGTCACCACGGGCGCCGTGCTGTGGAAGGCGACTTGGCTCCGAGACAAACGGCCGCCCGCGACCAGTGATGGTTACGCGCGCATGCTGGACGCGGCCGGCGTTCTTTACGTGCCTTACGAGAACAGCCTGATGGCGATCAAGCTCCGCGACGGCACGGTTGCCTGGGAGAAGCCGCGCGAGTATCGCAGTCACATCGCACAGATGCGACTCGTCAGGCAAGGTCTGCTCGTGCGAGGTGCGTCCGGTCCGAAGGATGGCGGCTTCCTTCACCGGCCGGTGCTCGAGGTGCTCGATGCGAAGACGGGTGCGCCGCTCTGGAAGGAGGCGTTCACGGACCTTTCGAAGAGCACGCCCTTCATTGTTCGTGGTGACACGGCGTATCTCAGTGTTGAAGCACACTCCCTCTTTTCCGGCACGCACCAAAAGCTCATGGCGATCGCGCTCGATAGCGGTCGGTCGCGCGAGGTCGTCAACTTTCAATTCCGCGGCGACGAATGGCCGGCGGCGATTCAGTCTCGCCCGTCCGGCATCGTGCTGATGTCGAGTCAGAATGTGCTCATGGTGGACAGCGTGGGTCTGATCAGATATCAGACGTACTTTCGCGCACCCCAAGCGAGTGCGCTGAAGCGGTTCGGATTGGCGGCGCTCGTCATCGCCGCTGATGTCGCCATCAGCTACGGTTCGCAGGGTCCCAACCTGATGATGATTCCAGGAATCGACACACGCTATCGCGCAAGCGTCGAAATGGAGCGGTACATGTTCATCCGCACGCCGCTTCCCGACAGTCTGGGCGATGAGGTGCAGGGCTTCGTACGCGTCGACAAGGACACAGGCAAGGACAACGGCCGCGCCGCGATCGGTGTGAAAACGGGCTACTCGATTGACGAAGTGGACGGGCGAGTGTACTACCTCGCGAAGCCTCGGGAGCTCGTCGCATTGAGGTTCTGAGGGTTAGGCGCTGGACGAATAGGGCTGGGAGGCTGGATTCGCGGCGGTCCAGGTGCAAGATTCCTCCCGCCGCCAATTGAGAGTTGCAGCTCCGTGTTGAAAAGTCGTTCAATCGCCACATTCGCCCTCATGCTCGTGTTTGCGGGCTGCCGAGACAACACCGCACCGAGCAAGCCGCTCGTTGTTACGCTTACACTCGACGCACCGCCAACGCCGGTCATAACCGACACGCCGAACGGCCCGCAGATCCGGTGCGACTTCGGGATCACGGCCACGGCCAGCGGACATGGCGCCGCGACTTGGATCGACGCACAGACTCTCTGGTACTTCGGCTCTGATCGAAGTACCCCTGAGGACACAACGTCGAACGGCGGGTCGGAGGTGCAGGGAGCGCTCAACGGCGTGACCATCACTGGCGGTGAGACGCAGCATGCCAGGTGGTACCTCTACGCCGGCGCACCATTCGAGGCATCGCTTGGCTTCGGCTATGCTGTCACCGACGGACCGAGATCACGCGCCAGCGCGCGCATCACCTGCGGGCCGACTCCCGAAGGCGCGGTCGTTCCGACGATCACTCAGGTCAGCGTCTCGAGCCCTGCGAGTACGCTCGCGGTCGGCGACACGATCACTGTTGCCTATCAGGAAACCGGCAGCTCGGGAATCTGGTTGAGCATCCTCAACGCCAGCGGCGCGTTTCTCAGCCAACAGAACATCGGTGAGCATCTCGCGACGAGCGTGAATCGGACGGCCAAGTTCGTCGTGCCTAACGGGCTAAACCTGGGCGTCCCGTTGACGATTTCGGTCCGCGCGTTCAACGGTGCCCTTGTTGGAGTCGCAAAGTCTGTGGAGACGCAACTCAAGATGCAATGACATCCCTCGAGCAAACCAATCACACCCTGTACGCATGAACACAACTTTCGTCAGATTAACGCGCGCGATCATCATCGCAGGCTCACTCTTCGTCGGCGCATCACGAGCCGATGCGCAAGTGATGGGTCAAACCATCAACGGAATTTCCTGCGACGCGCAGGAAGGCCAGCGGATTCACATCCATCAGCGCCTGACGATCTACGATCACGGCACTCCGGTGCTCGTGCCGCAATTCATTGGCATTCCCGGTGGGGCGCGCTGCATCTACTGGCTGCACACGCACACGCCAGATGGATTCATTCACGTCGAGGCGCCGATGGATCGCTCGTTCACGCTCGGCGATTTCTTCTCCGTGTGGGGTCAACCAATCACGCGCACACAAGTCGCGTCCGCGCAAACCAAAAAGGGCGAGACGACGCGCGTCTGGGTGAACGGCGAGATCTACAACGGCGACCCCGCCAAGATCCCGCTCACCCGGCACGCAGACATCGTGATTCAGGTGGGGCCGCCGTTCAAGAAGCCGGCACCGTTCACGAATTGGGGACTGCTGTAGGAAGGGCGTTAGGGGCAGAGAATACGGGCGAGGGCCAGGCGCACAGA
>DATEGN010000073.1:0-3145 GCA_035280125.1 Gemmatimonadaceae bacterium
AGAATTCTGATGATCGCTTCACGCGGCCACATCGGCGTCTCCTTCCGGCGCGAACACCTCGGCGATGCGCCGCACCGTGCGAAAGTGGTCCATCCGAATCCGGGAGTCGGGAATGCGAATGCCAAGCGCGTGCTCCGTCCACGCGATCAGTTTCAGGATGCGGATCGAGTTGATCAGTGCATTTGCGAACAGGGGTGTGTCCGCGTCGATCTCGACACCAGCCGGAACGAGCGTGCGGTTGATCCAATCCACGGTGCGCTGGACGAAGGCGCCGCTATCGGCCGGTGTGTTCATGCTGCTCTCCGCATCGAGTGGCTTGCGATCAGATGGTCGATCATGGACAGCCAGAAATCCCGAACGCGCGGTGAGCCTTGGCCGAGGAGTGCCTCGGCCGTGGTGGTCTCGAAGCGCTTCGCAAGAGCAAGATGCGGAACGAAGTGCGACAGGGCCCGCGTTAGGCGCCTGAGCGATGCGTCGCCGACCTGCTCGACGGAGCGCTCGAAGAGCGAGTACGTCTCCAGATCGCAGACGACTGGTTTGGCAATGCGGCGACGGCGCCACTCTTCATCTCGAGCCCAACGCTCGTAGGTGATGTCGAGAAGCTCGTTCAGGCCGAGAGCGCCGATACCCGCGCAGAGGTGCACTGTCTTTCCCATGACGTCATCGCGCAGCGCGAGCTGTGCGATCGCGTCGGCGACGTACGCGGTCGTCACGACATCGACCGTCGAGTCGGCGACACCAGGCATCATTGCGGCCAGGCCTTCGTGATAGAGACGCAGCGCGCGATGCACCGCATTCAGTTGTGTGAGGCGGCCACTCGCGTCATCGCACACCACCGTGCTCGAGCGAAGAATTACCCAACTGGATGCATGTGCCCTCACTAGCGTCTCTGCCTCGAACTTCGACTGCTCGTATGCATTGACCCAACTCGTCGCCGTGCTGGTGTCCTCGGCGATCAGGCCGGTGGTTCGCCCGGCAACGAATGCCGTGCTCACGTACGCCACGTGCGCCGACGAGGCGCATTCGCTTGCCAGCTCGAGCACGCGTTCTGTGCCGCGAGTATTCACGGCGCGCGCGCGGTCGAGGGGCGCGGAGAAGGTGGTGTCCGCCGCGAGATGGATGATTCCGCGCACGTCGCGCCGAATAGCGGCGCGATCGGCCGGTGTAAGCCCGAGCCCATCGGCGCATAAATCGCCGACCATGGGCAGCACGCGTGGATCGCCACCAAGTGCGCGCCGGTCGCGCACGAGCGCGTACGCGCCGATTCGTGCATTGGTGCGGAGGAGGCGCGTCAACACTTCCTGCCCGAGGAGGCCGGTAGCCCCGGTGATGAGGATCGAACGCTCGGCGCTCATCGTCATGCCTCCAGCGCGAGCGCGGTCCAGTGCGCGCCGTAGCCGTACGCGAACAGCAGCAGGCGATCGCCGGGGGTCACACTGCCGTCATCAATCGCGTCGCGCAAGTTGATGAAATTATCACCAGAGAGTGTGTGACCGATGCGCGCGACGTTGCGGCACCAGAGGCGCGCGCGCTCGATACCGGTGAGGCCGAGAAGGATCTCCCAGCTGCGGACGCTAACGTTGTGCGGGATGACGAGCGATACGTCGCCGGGCGACCAGCTGGCGCGACGAAGCGTCTGCGCGATTACGTAGGCAGCGGTTGGGAAATAGGACGCGACGATCTCGTTTGGCATCGCGTCGGCGTCCCAGTAATAACCCTTCGTCGTTTGCGCCGAGGCGATGATGCGATTGCGGCCGGCGCCTGTGTCGACGAGCACCGCGCACGCGGCGTCGGCGGTGCAATTATAGAGCGCCTCGCGGCCAGCATCTTCCGGGAAGAACTCGGATGAGACGCAGAGCACGCGCCGCGCATCGCCGGCCTGAATCAACGCGCGCGCCGTGCGCACGGCCGCGAACAGCGATGTACACGCGAGCTGGTCGAGCGCGAACGTCGACGCGCAGGCGAGGCCGAGATCGTACTGCAGACGCGTCGCGGGATAGCGAAAGCGGCGAGTCGTCGCAATTTCGTCGGCAGCGCCGCCGGCATTCCCCGCCGCCGAGAACGCGACCGATGGCGTTCCACAATAGATGAGCGTGTCGATGCTCTCCCGTTCGACCTCCTGTTCGTCGAGCAACGAAGACGCCGCCGTGAGCGCGAGCGAGTACGGCGTCTCCTCCTCGGCGACGCAGACCTCCGCGAAGCCGAACTGCTCGAGCACCTCCGGCTCACTGCGAAGCTGGCCGAGATCTTCGAGCTCACTCAACATGCGTCGCGCGGCAGGGAGTGCGTACGCGATGCCGCGGATGCCGATCGCGTTACTCATCGCACGTCCTCGTCGATGGTGACAACGGCGGCGATCAGCTCGGGCCGGGTTGCGAGACGCACGCGCCGTGCACGGGCGCAAATCCACTTTCCTTCGACCCAGGCGCCGGCAAGCGTGTCGGTGTCATGAAAGAACGCGAGCTGCACCGACTTGAAGGCCAGTGCCTGCGAAAGGCCGAGTGCTTTCCAGAGAGCTTCTTTGAGCACCCACAGCAGCGTCACGCCGAGCCGTTGCGCGTACGCGAGCTCGCTCGGCGCCAGGAAGTATTGATACTCATGTGCGTCGATGTCGCCCGCGCGCTCGATATCGACGCCAATGCGCGTCGAGCAACTCGTAGCCGCGGCGATCGCGACGCCATGGGTGTGTGCGATCGAGAGGACGAGTGGCGCGAGCGTCCATCGCTCGACGTCGTCGCGAACGAGACAGCGCGGCGCGCCACCGGCTTGCGGTTCGAGCTCGATATGGTGGAGGGGGCCACGGACGCCGCGGAAGGCACTGATTGCCCGCTTCGCGGCGCAGCGGCCAGCGAGCCACTCCCGGCGCCGCGTCTCGTGCGCAAGCTGGCCAAAATCACGCCGTTCGCGGCGCGTGAGGGCGCTCAACGGCGCGCTTTCGCTGGTTGCCAAGGCGAGCGTGTAGGGCGCGCTCGGCCTTCGAGTGGCGTTCGGCATTCTGCTCCTCGTCGAGGACAGGTGCAGAATGCGTGTTGGAGCGGCCTAGGCTTATCGGCCGGATTACGTAGTCAGGGGTCCGGACTTACGTAGGGGGACGGGGGGACGGGGAGCGGCGGACAGCTGTCATTCCGAGCGTAGCGAGGAAGCT
>DATEGN010000074.1:0-8192 GCA_035280125.1 Gemmatimonadaceae bacterium
GATCACCGGACGATCGAGCGTGCGGCTTGCCTGACGAGTCCGGAAGTCCCAATCGCGTATCTTCACGCGAATCGTCCGCGCGGCCATGCCGTCGGCGCGCAGATCGGCCGCCGCCCGGGTGAGGAGCGCGAGCAGCTCGCGCTGCAGATCCGCGTCCTCGTCGATGTCCGCCGAGAAAGTCTCGTCGCGACTGATGCTCTTGGCATCCAGATTCGACTCGACATGCGCCCCATCGATACCGCGTACCCGCGCACATAGCCACGCCGCCTCGCGCTTGCCTAACCATTGCGCGAGGGTCGGCTCGTCGTACTGCAGGACGTCCGGCACCGTGCGCATGCCCAATCGCGCGAGCCGCTCCTGGAATCGTGGGCCGACAAGCGGAATCTCCGCGAGCGTGATGCTGTTCATGAATTCCGCCTCAGCGCCCGCGTCCACAACGTGGACACCAGTGGCCGAATTCCCCGGGCGTGGCTTCGCGTGCTCAACGGCAAGCTTCGCGATGAGCTTCGAGGTGCCGCCCCCGAATGACACGGAGATCCCTGTCTCGCTGATGACATCGCGTCGGACGCGCGCGGCGGTGTCCGCGAGCCGTTCGTTATGATAGAGCGCCTCGGTGCCGCCCAGATCGAGATACCACTCGTCGATGCTCGCGCCTTCGACCGCGGGCGCGTGACGCTCGAGTATCGCGCGAATCTCCTTGTGCTTCTCCGAGCACGCCTTGCGCGGCACCGGAACGCAGACGGCGTCTGGACACAGGCGCAGCGCCTGTGAGATCGGCATGGCCGATCTGACACCGTACTTGCGCGTTTCGTATGACGCCGAGCACACCACCCCGCGGCTCTCTCGCGTACCGCCGACGATGAGCAAAGGCTCACGACCAGCGCCCTCAGGGTCGACGAGCCGAGCAACGGCGACAAAGAATGCGTCGGCGTCGGCGAGCAGGATTCGCCGCGGCATCTCCATCACTTACCAGGCCCCGCGCTCTCCCGCCAACTCGATGACTCGGCTCAACCGGTCCGCGGCATGGCGCCAGTTCGTCTCGACGGCATGCTCGGCATCCTCGCTGCGTCCCTCGCCAATGGCGGCAATGATGATATCGTGTTCCGCAACGGAGGTCCGAATATCACCAGTGAGCATGCTGATATACATGCGGATGTAACGTTCGGCCTGCGGCTTCACGGCCTCGTATAAAGCAAGAAGTCGTGGGCCCGCACCCGATTCCACGATGCGCCGGTGAAAGCCTTCATCCGCGTCGTACAAAGCCTCGTGATCGATCGGCGCGGCACGACCGGCGCGATGGAACTCGGCGTTTGCATCGCGCAAGGCCTTGCTCAGCGCGGCGCGAGCGTCGGCACGAAGCGATGCGGCGTGCTGCGCCGCGATGCCCTCCAATGCTCCGACGACCGTGAGGAGCTCGTGCACGTCGTCGCGCGTGAGCGGCGCGACCGTGAGCCGCGATTGCTGTGCACCGAGCGTGTCGATGACGTAGCCCTCCTGCAGCAAGCGTTGAAGCGCCTCGCGCACGGGTGTACGGCTCACGCCGAGGCGCGTCGCGATCTCGGTCTCGACGATGCGATTACCGGGAGCGAGCATTCCCCCGACGATCAGCTCGCGCAACCGCGCATACACCTGATCGGGCCGAGAGCCGTGCGGTGCGTCGATCGGCGCGTCGGTGGCGAGGTCGTCGAGGTTCGTTTGCGCTTTGCCGCGCTTCCGTCTCGTGCTCATCTCGGCTGGAATATAGGCTTTTTTCGCGCTCCTTGACGAGTCAGCGCGCCGTCCGCTTCGTTGCGACAAATGAATCGTGGCCAATCTCACGCCGGCGCCGACGCGTCCCCGCGCCGGAATGACGGCAGGAGACGGTTATATTCCACCGCGTCCGTGACTGCTCCATCCATACCGCGCGGCGACGCACTGCCTGACGAGTGCCTGGCATGAGCTGGGCGCTCGACGAGTTCTTCGCGAGCGTCGAGGAAGAATTTGGCGTCTCGATCCAAGACGCCCACCAGCTCGACACGCCAGGTGCGGTAATCGATTTTGTGGTCGCGGCAACGCCATCGCAGGATGGCATGGACGACGAGGAGCATCGCGATCACGTCGCCGCGGTCATCGGCGAGCTGATAGCGCGCACGCTCGGGATCACGCGCTATCGCGAGAATTGGAGGTTTGAGGACCTTAGGGGGTGAACCCTAGTGGAATTCTGCCTTCTCCAGCTCATCTCGTAGCTTCAGGTAGCTCGCGTACCGCTCGCGACTCACATCGCCGCGCTCCACGGCTTCCTTCACCGCGCAATTCGGCTCCGCCGTGTGCGTGCAATCCGCGAAGCGACACCGCGTGACGAACGGTCTCAGCTCGGGGAAGCACATGTCGAGATGCTCGGCACTGAGCGCCCACATCCCCACTTCGCGAAGCCCGGGAGTGTCTACGACATAACCGCCGCTCTCGTCAGGCAACGGAATCATCGACGCGCCGACCGTGGTGTGACGGCCCTTGTTCACGGATTCGCTGATCTCGCCGACGCGAAGCGCGAGGCCAGGGAATAGCGCGTTCAACAGAGAAGACTTTCCTACTCCCGATGGACCCGTGAACACGGAGACACGGCCATCGAGCATTGCGCGAACGTCGGCGAGTCCGTCGCCCCGCTTCATGCTCGTGAAGTGAACGGGGTAGCCGGCATTCTCGTAGGGCGCGAAGCGTTCCCGCACCTCGCGATCGTTCACGAGATCGATCTTGTTGACGATGATGCGCGCCGCGAGCTCGTTTGCTTCAGCAATCACAAGAAACCGGTCGAGCATACGCGTGTGCGGCTCGGGCTTGGCCGCCGCGAAGACGATGACCACTTGATCGACGTTTGCGGCGACAATGCGCTCACCGTACGCACCGCCGGGTGCGCGACGCGCGAGCCGAGAGCGACGGGGCAGGATCTCGCAGATGGCCCATGCCCCACCGCGCGCGCCCGGCTCTATGAGCACGAGATCGCCGACCGCAAGCTTGAGCCGATCACCGTCGCCGTCTCGCCTTGGCGTCTCCGGTGCTTCACGCTTGAGGCGTCCGCGCAGTGTCGCGTCGACCAACGACGCGTCGTCCACGCGCACCCGCCAACTGCCGCCTGTGCCGCTGAGCACGACGCCGCGACGGGAGACGTCCGTCACTCGGTGCTCTCCTCGTTGCCTTCGAGACGCATCGCATCCCACCACCGTCGCTGCGATACACCACCCTCGTTCGCGGCGATCAGCTCGTCGAGGACGCGCTTCACCGCCGAGAGCTGCCACGACCCAACTGTGGCGTGGGCGAGCTCCTCGGTCGCTGCGCGCGCCAGATAGTCAGTCTCGAGATGCCCTTCGGGACTCTGCGCCCCAATCCGTGCCCATTTCACGAACAGCAGATACGCGGCAAACGGGCAATCGGCATCACCCGTCGCATCGGTCACGATCTCCACGCTGTATGAAAAGCCGTCGCGACCCTCGAACGCAGCCGGACGATCATGCACGGCCATGTATCCGCCGAGCGTGTTGGCGTCTCCCTTCGAGTGATCCGGCGGCTGAAAGCGAGCCATCAAAGATTGGTCGATGCTGATTCGTTAGGCAGGTTCGCGGTGATTGTTCCGCTGCAACATCTCGCGCAGCACGTTGCCCGTGATAAATGCGACATTGGCAGGGCGCTCGGCAAGCCGGCGCATCAGGTACGGGTACCACTGCGTGCCGAATGGAACGTACACCCGCATGCCATAGCCTTCCCTAACGAGCCGGTCCTGGAGGTCCCGCCGCACCCCATAAAGCATCTGAAACTCGAAGCGGTTCGCCGCGACGTCGTTCTCGCGTGCGAACCGCTTGGCCTCGTTGATCATTGCTGGATCGTGCGTCGCGATTCCCGGGAAGTTGCCATGACGCAGCAGTGCTTGCATGCACTTCACGTAGTTGGCGTCGACGTCCGTCTTGTCCGGGTAGGCGACGCTTCCCGGCTCCTTGTATGCACCCTTGCAGAGGCGTACGCGACAGCCGATCTGAATCGCGTACTCGATGTCCGTGAAGGTGCGATACAGGTAGCTCTGCAGGACGATCCCGACATGGTTGCGAAAAAGCGGATAGAGCCGATGCTCGAACAAATGCAGTGTCCGATCCGTGTACTCGCTCGACTCCATGTCCACTCGCACGAAGCTTCCGTACTCCTGCGCGCGCGCGAGCACTTCGTGCATGTGACTGACGCAGAGGTCCTCGGAAATATCGAGCCCCATCGCCGTGAGCTTCACCGAGACGTTCGCGTCGAGTCGCTGCCCGTGAATTCGATCGAGGATGTCGATGTACGCGTCGCGCGTCGCGCGCGCTTCCCGCTCGTTCGTGACGCTCTCCCCGAGGAGGTCGAGGGATGCGCGGATGCCGCGCGCGTTGAGTGCGCGAACGGCGTCCATGGCCGTGTCCAGCGTCTCACCAGCGACAAACCGACTGGCGAAGCGTTTTGCAAGCCCATTGTTCCGCACGAACCGGAAAACGCGCGGCTGATTCGACAAATAAAGAAGTGCGGAACGAAGCATCAGGGAGTTGGACGCAGTCGGGCTTGGACGGGCTGCACGATGCGCACCACAGGGAAGGTACGGTCGTTTGCCCATGGGTCGAGCACGTTCCAATCGACAAACCCGTCGTCGCTCGCCGGTTCGAGCAGGTACACTGCGAGAACGCCGAGCGGCTGGCCCGTACGCACGATGACCGTACCCGCCGGCAAAGTCCGCGTGGCGGGCGCGCTCCAGCTCCCGTTCATGCGGCGCTCATGATGCTTCTGGAAAGCTTGCGTCGACGTGCTCGTGGAGTCGACGGTGAATGTCGCCACACTCGCCTCCGTCGGCTCCGCCAGCACTTCCGTTGTCACGCCATGCATAACGAGGCGCTTGAGGAGCGAGTCGCCGATCTCCCGTGGAAATGCGTATGCATACGGCATCGGCACCGACAGCGATGGCGAGAAGCGATCATAGATCGGCATGTCGACCGTACGCACCGCGCCCGTTCGCTTCACGCCACGTGGCAGTCCGGCTTCGTACCGCACCGTGTCCCCCAGCCGTTGTACCTCCTCGACGCGAATCGGCCCATTCTTCACTGTTGCCAGCGTCGATCGAATTGGGATCGCCGGCGCTGAACGCGGGTCGTTTCCCCAGCCCGTCGTGCGTGTACTCGACTCACGAGAGAGATCGAAGACGTCCTCTGAGTTCGCCGCCACGTAAGACAACAACTCGGACACGAAGTCGTACGTCGAGGCCACGCGGCGTACGAATGGATCGTGCGAGTATGCCTCGCTGAGAACGGAGATGCGTCCGCGCAGCCCATAGTAGTTCGTCCCAAAGCGCGGTCGTGAGTCGTACGTCTCCCAGGCCGTCGGCGCACCCTGTTCGCGTGGGAAATTGCCATAGTCGAACACTTCGAAGCCGTGGTGGTCGCGCATTCGCTGGCGAAGCTCGACCAGCATCGTGTCCCGCGTGTACGGCAGTGTGAAGCGCGCGGCGGGATTGAGCGTCGCCGCGTAAGTCAACGCGTAACCGTGATAGCTGCCGTCCGTCGTGTGCAGATCGACGAACACGTCCGGATCCCACTCACGGAACATCGCGAGCGACGCAACCGTCTCGGGCGCTTCCGCCTTCACGTAGTCGCGGTTGAGATCGAACCCCTGTGCATTCGCGCGCGTGCCGACAAGCTCCGGCCCGTTCTGCTCCGAGCGATTCCGCTCCTGCGCCGCGAAGCGCTCGTTGCCGTCAGCATTGTAAATCGGGACGGCGATGAGAACGATCGAATCGAGGACGTTCGCGCGATTGTCGAACAAGAGATCCCGAAGCAGGGACTGAATGGCTTCTTTGCCCTCGACTTCGCCGGCGTGGATGTTGGCCTGCACGTAGACGATCGGCCGGCGAAGTCTCCTGGCTTCGTCGGGCGTCGTCACGAGCGGACGTGACGCCACGACGAATGGAATGTCCCGACCTTCGCTGGTCTTGCCGATCGATCCCACGTGAATCTGAGCGCCGAGAATGCGCAACGAGTCCAGGAACTGAACGACGTCGGCGTATTTGCTCGTCTCCGCGAACTTCGTTCGCTCGGCGTGTGTGAGAGGCCGTGCAATACCGAGATTACCGGGATAGCGGCTACGCGCGGGCGCTGTCTTCGGAGGTGACGACGGTTGCGCGCAAGCGGCGAGCACCAGCAGACAAAGCAGTCCCTGTTTTGATCTCAATGGATGACTCGTGAGGCTTTGCAGGAGACAGGAAGTGTAGCCGACGGCGTGAGCCGCAATCTAGGCATGGAGCGACGCCCCACACACAACCCTCTACCCACGGGCCTCCCCCCTACGTGGCCCGCCCCCCGTGCAGCACAGCGCCGCGGGCACGTGTTTGCGCCGCGGTTGCCGCGTCCGCGCCCCGCTCGATGTCCAACCTCACATTCCGCTGAAACACCGTGAAGTCGGCGTCACGTAGGCCGGCCTTCGCGAGCGAAAGAATGACATCCGATGCAACGGCAACGGGAACGCCACGCGCAACGAGATCCGTCGCGACGGTCAGCGGAAGGGTGACGCGAACGCGACCTGCGTGCTGCGAAGCAGAGCGCAGCTGGGCAAGATTGCGCATGGGCAGGCCAGCGTGCAGCGCGTTGGCTCCAGCGTTGATCTCGTCTGTGCTCGCGCCCGTGCCGAGCGCCGACTTCGCTGTGCGTAGCTCAGCAAAGAGCCCACTCACTGCGGTCACGATGCGATCGCCATCGGCACCCCTCTGCGAACCCTCGAGCGCCTTGTCGATGAGCGGCTCGGTGGGCAGCCTGGCCTTGTGCGCCGAGTCGACGAGAGTGCTAACCCTGACTCTGGTCGCGGAGTCCAGCCGAACAAGGCGGGCGTCGGTGTTGCGCTGAGCAACGGCCGCCGGCGCGAGAAACAGCACGACGCACCACGCGCCGACCAACGAATTGCCGGCGCGGGATAGCCAGCTCACCGGTCCAAGTCTCCCCCTCCAACGACGAGCGCGGAGTTGGGCATTCCGAAATCATCGTCGAGCATCTTGGGAGCCGTCGGGTCCGCGACCCAGAGGCTGTCGTCGACGACGAACGAATAGCGATGGTGTCCTTCGGGTACGGTTGCTGTCACCGACCACACGCCTCCACCCCTGTGCTGCGCGCTGAACTCGGCGTGTGTCGTATCCCAATCGTTGAAGTCGCCAACGACTTGAACTTTGCGCGCCGTGGGCGCGACGAGAACGAACTGCACTGGACGCTGAGTGGCGTGCGGGCCAACCCCGCGATCGACGCTGACGTCTGGCCGACTGCTGCCAGCGCGCGAAGCCCGCAGCGTTCCAATCGCATGACCAACGGAGAGCGTGACCGCCAGCAAGAGCGCGGCCGCAATGCCAGAGATGAGCGGACGGACGGTGATCGTGCGCGGCCTCAACGCACGCGTCCATGCACCGTGCCGATGACGCGGCATGGCGCGAACCGCAGACATGACATTTCGATCGAACTCGTCATCGAGTTGCACCGGCCGTCGCAGCTCCGCGACGACTCGTTGCATCCAGCTCTCAGGGTTACCTCGCATCATTCACCTCGGGACGTCCGCGTCCCTCACGTACCTCGCGATCGCTCCGAACGTCACTCAGCAATTCGCGGAGTCGGTCGCAAGCTCTCATTACTCTCATCTTCAACGCCGATACACCGGCGCCCGTCAACCGGGACATCTCGTCGTAGCCCATCTCTTCGACATACTTGAGCAGGAAGGCTTCCCTTTGCTCGGGTCGCAACTGGCTCAATGCACGATCGATTTCTTCACGCCAGGCGCTCCGCTCGGCGGGATGCTCCTCCGCCGCTTCGTGAAGCGCGAGGTCGTCGCTGACAAAGGTGCGCGAGCGGCGGCCACGTCGCGCGCCCACCGTCCGACACCGATTCACCAGGATGCGAAACAGCCACGCGCCAAACCGTTCAGGGTCCTCGCAACGAGCGAGGGACCTGTAAGCACGGGTAAACGCATCCTGCAGCGCTTCCTCCGCGTCCTCGCGGTTCCCGAGCATGTGCAGCGCATACCGCGCATACCGATCGCGATAGCGATTCACCAGCTCGGCATAGAGCTCGGCGTCGCCCCGAAGCACGCGTGCGACTATTTGTGCGTCGGAGCTACGATCCATGCGAGACAGACCTTGGCGCGCGAGAGGGGGTCACAGAAAAAGGAGCTCGGGGCGC
>DATEGN010000075.1:0-4412 GCA_035280125.1 Gemmatimonadaceae bacterium
GGTGCACTCCGTCGTGTCGTTCGATTTCGCGATGGCGCTGACACCGGGATGGCACGCCACGATCTTCCCGCCCTACTTTGTCGCGGGGGCGATCTTCTCGGGGTTGGGCATGGTCTTCACGATCATCATCCCGATCCGCAAGTACTTCAAGCTCCAGCACTACGTCACGCTCAACGATCTGGACGCCGCGGCGAAGATGTGCTTGTTCACGTCGCTCGTCGTCGGCCTCGCGTACCTCACGGAATTCCAGGTCGCGTGGATGAGCGGCAACACCTATGAGCAGGACTACTTCTGGAATCGCGTGTTCGGTCAGTGGGCATGGGCCGCGTGGATCATGCTCCTCTGTAATTGTGTGCTCCCGCTCTCGCTGTTCTCACAGAAGCTGCGGCGGAACACGACCTGGCTCTGGATGCTCTCGCTCACGATTAATCTCGGCATGTGGTTCGAGCGTTTTGTGATCGTGGTTCCATCGCTTTCACATGAATTCGAACCGTGGCAGTGGGGCACCTACGCCCCGACCTGGGTCGACTACAGCATTCTGCTCGGCAGCTTCGGCTGGTTCTTCATGTGGTTCCTGCTCTTCATCAAGCAGCTTCCCGTCATGGCCATCGCCGAGCTGAAGGAAGTGATTCCGCCGCGTATGAAGCACATGTTCGGTACGCACTCGCATCATCCCGACTTCGCCGCCTTGCCGAATCCGGTGCATAACGAGCCACCCGAGGGAGACGCGTTCTGATGCTAGGCGTACTGGGTGCCTTTCACGAGATTGACTCGGCGGTGCATGCGATCGAGGACTTGGGCAAGCACCGCTTCAAGGACATTACCGTCTACACGCCGACGCCGCGGCACGAATTCGAGCATGTGCTCAACCGGCCACCGAGCGCGGTGCGGGTGTTCACGCTCATCTTCGGTCTCGCCGGCGTGACTTTTGGTTACTGGATCGCGGTGTGGATCTCTGACTACTGGCCCATCGTGGTCGGGGGAAAGGCCATTGCCACGTGGGTCCCGTACACCATCTTCGGATTCGAGGTCATGGTCCTGGTCGGCGGCCTCTCGACGGTCTATGCGATGTTTGGCTTATCGGGAATGCCGCGCCTCACGACAACCGTCGGTTACGATCCGCGGTTCAGCGGCGGCGACTACGGCGTCTGGGTCGAGACGACCGCCGAGCGCGCCGACGAGGCCATGGACGTCCTGCGTCGACACGGGGCGCGCGAGGTGCGAAGTGAGCGCTAGAGCTCCCCTGTCATCCCGGGCGAAGCGAGGGATCTGCACGTCGGTGCTGACCGCTGCAGTGGCTCTTTCCGCGGGCTGCAGCTGGTTCACCGACTTCAAGCAGCAGCCGAAGATCGATCCCTGGGAGAGTGCCGCCGACACGATTCCGCCGCGTGGCAACCCGCAGAGCTCCGTGTCGGTGTACGGCACGGCCGCGCCGGGTTTCGCATTCGGACGAGGCCAGCTGCCTAACGTGATCGACTCGATGTCGTCGATCCCGAATCCCGTCCCGCCAGATGCTCGGTCGCTGAACAACGGCCGCATCAATTTTCAGATCAACTGTGCCGTGTGCCATGGACCGCTCGGACATGGCGATGGACCGGCGACGAAGTACGGCATGGCAGGCATCAACCTGACCCTCGACGTCACCAAGAATCGCACCGACGGGTACATCTTCGGAATGATTCGCAATGGCCGAGGCTTGATGCCGACCTACAATCGGATCGAGGAGCCGGACCGCTGGGACATCGTCAACTACGTGCGCTCGCTCCAGGGCAAGTTTGGCGCGCCGCCCGATACGACGCACGGATTTCCCGGTGAGAACGGGACCACCGTGCCCGGCGCATCCATTTCCGCGCCGACGCGTCCCGCGCCGTTCTATCATATGGTCTATCCACAGGCAGGAACACAGCCGAGTACGCCCGCGGCAGCTGCGGCGTTGCCTAACGCTGCGCCCGGTGCGCCGGCGACTGCTCGCGACACCGCGCGCGCCGGCCGAGCTGCCGACTCGACGACCAAGAGACGACGACCGTGACGTTGCATCCGCCTCGTGTGCCGACGCGTGAGGAAGTCCTCCTCGCCACTGCCAAGCCCTTACCGGGCGCGCTCAAGACGACGTTCCTCGTCCTCGCGATCATTGGCGCGATCGTCTTCATCGTCGGCGCTATTGTGTCGCCGGACCGCGCCTGGAGTGCGTTTCACGCCAACTGGCTCTTTTTCGCCGCTCTGTCGCAAGCCGGGGTGGTTTTCGTTGCCGTTCAGCGCATAACGACCGCCCGGTGGTCGCGTGCGGTGATCCGATTCATGGAGGGCTATGTCGCCTTCTTACCGATCGCGTTCGTCTTTCTGTTGCTCACGCTCTTTGTCGGCAAGAACCACGTCTTCCCGTGGACACGTGAGGCGCCTCCGGTTCACGAGAAAGCGACCTACTTCAACCCGACGTTTCTCACGATTCGCGACATCGGCATTTTCGGTTTGATGATGGTGCTGGGCTTGTGGTACATCTACACGTCGCTCCGCCTGGATGTCGGTCGCGTTCCCGAATGGGGTGCGACATGGGCACGGGGCTGGCGCGCGCGAATGCGAAATGGATTTGGCGAGGAGCGTCGCGAGATCCACTCGACGCATTCCTTGCAAGGCAAGCTCGCCGTGTGGATGGTGCTGTTGTTCGCTTTTGGCTGGTCGGTGCTGAGCTGGGACCTATCGATGGGGCTCTCGCTGCATTTCCAGAGCACGCTGTATAGCTGGTGGTTCTTCATGGGCGGTTGGTTGTGCGCCCTGGCGCTTCTCGGCGTGCTCGTACTCTGGTGGAACAGCTTCCTCAACACCGCCGACGGACTGATCGAAGAGCGCCACTTCCACGACATCGGCAAGCTGATCTTCGCTTTCACGGCGTTCTGGGGATACCTGACCTTCGGTCAGTATCTCGTGATCTGGTACGGCAATCTGGGTGAGGAGACGTTCTTCATGCGGCTCCGCCTCATTGCGCCCTGGGTATGGATCACGGTGACGTCGGTGGTGCTGGTGTTCGCTTTCCCCTTCTTTGGCTTGCTCTCCCGCGCGGCGAAAGTGTTCAAGCCAACGTTCCTGTTCTTCGCGTTATGCAGCCTCATCGGCATGTGGCTGATGCGATACATCGAGGTCTATCCGTCGCGTTACGGAACGACGCTGACGACCGCGCCATTCGGATTCTGGGAGATCGGCGTCACGCTGCTCTACATCGGTATCTGGGGCGTGGCCTACTGCGCGTTCATGGATGCGTTCCCGCGCATGCGCGTGACGCTCATGACGTCGGCCTATCGCGACGAAGTGCAAGTGCCGGTGAATCCGGAAACGATGGAGCCGCTTCCGGCGCACGAGTAGAGCCCGTCCTATAACGCGCCGTCGAGCATCTTCACGAGCATCGGCTTCGGCACGGCGCCTGTTTGCCGTGCGACTTCGCGGCCGCCCTTGAAGACGATCGTCGTCGGGATCCCCCGGATGTCGAAGCCAGACGCGGTGCGCTGAGCGCGGTCGGTGTCGAGCTTCGCCACCAGCGCACGACCTTGATAGGCGGCCGCGAGTTCATCGACTGACGGTGCCATGACCTTACACGGCCCGCACCAGTCCGCATAAAAATCGACGAGCACCGGCACCTCGGCATTCTCGACCGTGCGGGCGAACGTATCGTCGTTGAGCGGGAACGGCCGGTCGAGGAGCATCGGTCGCGCACACTTGCCGCACTTGGGCCGATCTGCGGCGCGCGAGGCGTCGATACGATTCCACGTCTCACAGAACTGGCAACGCAGCGTCAAGTGCTTGATGGGCGTGGCGGTCTCCGTGTCCGGCATGCGCTCCTCCGAGAGGCGTGGCGATACTGCTGGAACGTAATCGAGCAGGATGAGAGCCATCGCGATGGCGGCGTGCGCAGGCACCGCGGGCCGGGAAACACGACTGGTGCACTAGCGTCGAATGGTCCGTTCCGCGAACTTCGAGAAATGGCCGAACAAGCCCCGAAGGGTTGGCGGCACGAGCGACGCCGCGAAATCAGGAAGCCGCCGGTGCTGGTGCGCTTCACCGCCGACAGCGGGGAAGTGTGGACGGTTTGGGACACGACATTTAGCAAGTTCAAACATCATCGCCACGCGCATTGCGATGAGGCGGCGCGAGCTCGCGTGTTCGTCAACGCTGCCGGCGTGAAGCGCAGTTACACGTTCAAGCGAAGTGAGTCGCGCGCGCTCGCCGTGGAGCAGCTGGAGCGCCAACTGCGCGAGGCCAGCTTTGTTGCGGAAATGCCGGATCTCCGCGGGCGAACCCCACGTTAGCACACCGGCGGGGCTGAACGGTCACTATGCTTTTGCTTGACCCGCTCACTATTTTCCGATGCCCGACAATTCCATGCCTCGAGACGAAGGGGCGTTAGCTCAGCTGGGAGAGCG
>DATEGN010000076.1:0-10838 GCA_035280125.1 Gemmatimonadaceae bacterium
GATCTCCTCGCGCCGCGCCTTGTCCGCCGACGCATTTTCCTCGGCCGATTTCACCATCTTCTGGATCTCGGCCTCGGTCATGCCGCTCGACGCCTCGATGCGGATCTTCTGCTCCTTGTTGGTGGCCTTGTCCTTGGCCGACACGTGCAGAATGCCGTTCGCATCGATGTCGAACGTGACTTCGATCTGTGGCATGCCGCGCGGAGCGGGTGGAATTCCCGTGAGCTGGAATTTGCCGATCGTGCGATTATCTCGCGCCATCTCGCGCTCGCCCTGCAGCACGTGAATCTCGACCGTCGTCTGATTGTCGTCGGCTGTCGAGAAGGTCTCGCTCTTCTTCGTCGGGATCGTGGTGTTCCGCGCAATGAGCACGGTCGTGACACCGCCCAACGTCTCGATGCCGAGTGAGAGCGGAGTGACGTCGAGGAGGAGCACGTCCTTCTGCTCACCCGTGAGCACCGCGCCCTGAATCGCCGCGCCGATGGCGACCACCTCATCCGGATTGACGCCCTTGTGCGGTTCCTTTTTAAAGAAGCTTTTCACTATCTCTTGCACCTTGGGGATGCGTGTCGAGCCGCCGACGAGAATGACTTCGTCGACTTCCTCCGGCTTCATGCCGGCATCCTTGAGCGCCTGCTGCATCGGCGGAATCGTGCGCTGGATGAGATCGTCCACGAGCTGCTCGAATTTCGCGCGCGACAGCGTGTAATTGAGGTGCTTCGGCCCAGACTGATCGGCGGTGATGAAGGGCAGGTTGATGTCAGTCGACATCGTGCCCGACAGCTCCATCTTCGCCTTCTCGGCTGCTTCCTTCAGGCGCTGAAGCGCCATCGGGTCCTTCGACAGGTCGATGCCCTGGTCGCGCCGAAACTCACCAACGATCCAGTCGATCACGCGTTGATCGAAGTCGTCACCGCCAAGGTGTGTGTCACCGTTCGTGGATTTGACCTCGAACTGCCGCGAACCCTCCACGTCGTACAGCTCGAGCACGGAGATGTCGTACGTGCCGCCGCCAAGGTCGAACACTGCGACCTTTTCGTCCTTTTTCTTGTCGAGCCCGTAAGCGAGTGCCGCCGCGGTGGGTTCGTTGATGATTCGCAATACGTCGAGGCCGGCAATCTTGCCCGCATCCTTCGTAGCCTGACGCTGCGAGTCGTTGAAATAAGCGGGAACGGTGATGACCGCCTTCGAGACGCTGTGGCCGAGGTAGTCTTCCGCCGTCTGCTTCATTTTTTGGAGAATCATCGCCGAGATCTCAGGCGGCGAATACCGTTTGCCCTGGACCTCGACCGTGGCCAGATCGTTCTGTCCGGAGAGGACCTTGTAAGGAACGCGCTTAATCTCCTCCGGAACCTCGGCCATCTTGCGGCCCATGAACCGCTTGATCGAGAAAATCGTATTCTGCGGATTAGTGACCGCTTGACGCTTCGCGACCTGTCCCACGAGCCGCTCACCGTCTTTTGTAAAGCCGACCACAGATGGCGTCGTGCGACCGCCCTCTGAATTCGGAATCACGACGGGGTCGCCGCCTTCCATTACCGCGACAACTGAGTTGGTGGTACCGAGGTCGATACCGATGACTTTATCCGCCATTGCTACCTCGATGTGTTGAGTCGGGCGGAGATTCCTATCGCGACGACAAATCGCTCCGCCGATGCGCGGTCAGGGAGGGCAAGTCGGAGACCGCATGCTTACGCCAAGATGGCAGCGGTGGGAAAGAGTTGGGTTACATTTCTGACGCAAGCGCGCCAGCAAGGCCAATGATTCCAATTAGCGACGAGAACCCGACGCTTCATCCGCCGGTTATGACGTGGGCGCTACTCGGCGCGATGTTCGCCGTCTGGCTCACCGCTCAGGGCGCGGGACTCAACGAGGTCAAGCTTGCGACGAGCATTTGCAACTATGGGATGATCCCCGGGGAGCTCACGCATCGTGCCGCGATTGGAACGAGCGTGCCGATCGCGCCTCACCTCGCCTGCCTCGTGGACAACGACCCCATCAACAAATTCACGCCGCTCACGTCGATGTTCCTGCATGGCGGCTGGGGACACATTCTGGGCAACGCGCTGTTCTTCTGGGTATTCGGCAACAACATCGAAGACAGCATGGGATCGGTGCGCTTCCTCGCGTTCTACCTGATCTGCGGGTTGGCGGCGGCGGGTGCCCACATCCTCATGCAACCCGGTTCGCCGGTGCCAACGGTTGGCGCTTCCGGAGCAATTTCTGGTGTGCTTGGCGCTTATCTCATCCTGTATCCCAGAGTACGCGTCAACATGCTTTTTATTTTTGTCATCATCATCCGCGTGATTCCAGTGCCCGCGTGGTTGGTGCTGATTTGGTGGTTTGCCATTCAGCTCATCACGGCGTTGCCATCGCTTTCGCAGGTGAACCCCGACGTTTCGAGTGGCGTCGCCGTGTGGGCTCACGTTGGTGGCTTCATTACCGGAATGCTTCTGATCAAGCTCTTCGAGAAGCCGGATCGCGTCGCGGAGCGTCAGGCGGCCGCTCGCCGCCCACAGGTCTGGCCCCTACCTCGCTGATTTCCGGCATCCTGCCGCCGGCGACCAACAGCAGGATCTACGCTGACGGCTCTTTGACGGCACAGATGGCACAGGTATCTTCCGGCGCCATTTCTACGAGGCCCGGAGTGGGACTGCTGTCGAAACTAATTCCGCGTGACGAGCAGTTCTTCGATCTCTTCGATCAGCTCACGACGCACCTGACGCAAACCGCGCGCATGCTGGCGGTGCTGTTCGACGATCCCGCGCACGTCACGGATCACGTGCGCGCAATCAAGGATGTCGAGCATCGGGCGGACGTTCTCACGAACACGATCAATCAGCGGATCGATAAGAGCTTTGTCACACCGATCGACCGTGAAGACATTCACATGCTCGCGTCGCGGCTCGACGATGTCATCGATCTCATCGACGGAACGGCGCGCCGCTTCGAGATGCTGCACATCGACGTTGTGAAGGAGCCGGCGCGCGAGCTTGCGCGAGTGCTCGTCGACGCAGCCGAGCACATTCACACCGGCGTTTCGGGGATTCGCGAGACCAAGCGCGTGACTGAACAGACAGCCCACATCAAGCGGCTCGAGGAAGAGGGCGACGCCATCTATCACTCGGCGGTCGGCGATCTGTTCAGTGGCCATCCCGATCCACTGGAAGTGATGAAATGGAAGGAGATGTACGACACACTGGAGCGCGCCACGGACAGTTGTATGGGCGTCGCTCAAGTGCTGCAAAGCATTTCGCTGAAGAACGCGTGAGGCATCGCGTCGCGTGATTGCGTACGTCGTCGCGATCGTCCTGATCGCGTTCGTCTTCGATTTCATCAACGGCTTTCACGATTCGGCGAATTCAATCGCGACGATCGTCGGCACGCGCGTTCTCAATCCGTTCACCGCGGTCCTGTGGGCGGCGACCTTCAACTTCGCCGCGTTGTTCACGGTTGGCACGGCCGTCGCGAGCACAATCGGGAAGGGGATGATCGACGTCTCCTTCGTGGACGCGAACGTTATTCTTGGCGGATTGATCGGCGCGATCATCTGGAATTTGATCACGTGGTTCTTCGGCCTTCCGTCGAGCTCCTCACATGCTCTGATCGGCGGTTACGCCGGTAGCGCTATCGCCAAGGCGGGACCGGCGGCGATTCTGTGGGGCCGAAAGTGGATCGAGACCCTCGAGTTCATCGCACTGTCGCCGATCATCGGGCTGCTGGCGGGATTCGGACTCATGGTGGCTGTCTACTGGATCTTCCAGCGAGTGTCGCCCCATCGAGTCGACCGCGTATTTCGCGTCGCCCAGCTCGGCAGCTCCGCCCTGTTCTCTTTCTCGCACGGTGCCAACGATGCGCAGAAAACGATGGGGATCATCGCCGGGCTGCTCGTTTCGACAAGGGAACTCTTCAGGCTGCAGCCGGGCCTGCTACGTCACTTCTACGTGCAGTCGGCCGACCACATTCCGTTGTGGGTCCAGGTCTCGGCCTATGTGATGATCTCCCTGGGAACGCTGTTCGGCGGCTGGCGAATCGTGCATACCATGGGCTCGCGTATCACTCGCCTCAGGCCCGTGGGAGGGTTCTGCGCGGAGACCGGTGGGGCCTTCGCGATTCTCATCGCAACGAGGCTAGGCATCCCCGTGAGCACGACGCATACGATCACGGGAGCCATTGTGGGCGTCGGCGCCACGCATCGGTTGTCGGCTGTGCGGTGGGGAATTGCGGGGCGAATCGTTTGGGCCTGGGTGTTGACGATACCAGCCGCGGGACTGATGGCGGCGATCGCGTATCAGATCTTGAGCCGGGTGGTGCACCTGGGGTGCTAACTAGAGAGCCGAAGAGCGAGCGAAAGGAAGGAGCCGGCGCCTCGGTCAGTCTGCCCTAGTTGAGCTCCCCGTGACCGACCCGTGACAACTGGGTCGTACTGGAGCTATACCTTTGGTAGTTCCTCCCCGGATTGCTTCCCAATGCCAGAAGTGGCTGCGCAGAGCTCGCTGTTCATCAACCGCGAGTTGAGTTGGCTCGCGTTCAATGGACGTGTGCTCCAGCAAGCGGTCGACGCGCGGACGCCGCTGCTGGAGCGGGTGAAGTTTCTGTCGATCTTCAGCACGAACCTGGACGAGTTCTACATGGTGCGCGTTGCCGGTGTTAGGCGGCAGGTCGCCGCCAACGTCCAGCAGGCGCCGGTCGACGGTCTCACGCCGCAGGAACAGCTCGACGCGATTGACCGCGTCGTTCGCGAGCAGCACGCGGTCCAGCGTCGTTGCTTCGACGACGTGCTCGAGCAGCTGGCCGCACAAGGCATTCGTCTCGTTGGCGTCTCGGATCTCACGGCTCGCGAATGGGGCGCGCTCGACGAGTACTTCGAGGCGCAGGTCTTCCCCGTTCTCACACCCCTCGCGGTGGATCCCGGCCACCCATTCCCGTACATCTCGAACCTGTCGCTCTCGCTCGCGGTCGAGATTCGGGATCCGGAGACTGGTGAGGATCATTTCGCGCGCGTCAAAGTCCCGAAGAGCCTCCCCCGGTGGGTGCCAGTACTCGGGCGAGTGAACCACTTCGTTCCACTCGAGGAAGTGATCGGCGCGAATCTGGGTGCGCTCTTCCCGGGAATGGAGGTGCTGCGCTGGCACCCGTTCCGCATCACGCGCTACTCGGACCTCGAGTTGCCAGTGGAAGAGCCGGAAGATCTGCTGGCGACTATCGAGGAGCAGGTCTTCAAGCGCCGCTTCGGTGAAGTCGTTAGGCTCGAAGTCGAGGACGCGATGCCGCCGCATTTACGTACGCTGCTGCTCGAGGAGCTCCGCGCGGAAGACGTCAGCCAGAGTACGGTTCTCACCGAGCGAGACGTGTTCGAGGCGGGGAAGCTGCTCGGCCAGGGCGACTTGATGGCGCTCGCGTCGCTTGATTGCCCGGCACTCAGGGATGTGCCGTTCGCGCCGAGTATTCCGCCCGAGCTGCGCGATCCGCGTCGGTCGATCTTCGACGTCATTCGCGAGCGCGACCTGCTGGTGCATCACCCTTACGACTCGTTCACCGCAACCGTCGAGCGATTCCTCGAGACCGCGGCCGAAGACGACAATGTGCTCGCGATCAAGCTGACCCTCTATCGCACGTCCGGCGACACGGCGATCGTGGACGCGCTGATCGAGGCCGCGCAGCGCGGTAAGCAGGTGGCGGTACTCGTCGAGCTCAAAGCTCGATTCGACGAGGCGAACAACATCACGTGGGCGCGCCGCCTCGAGAATTTCGGAGTCCATGTCGCATATGGCTCGGCGACTCTGAAAACGCACACGAAGCTGGCGCTGGTGGTGCGTCGCGAAGCGGATGGCATTCGACGGTACGTCCACCTCGGCAGCGGCAATTACAACTCACGCACGGCGCGTCTCTACAGCGACATCGGACTCTTTACGTGCAGCCGGTCGATCGCCGCCGATGTCACTGATCTTTTCAACTCGCTCACCGGCTACTCTCGGCAGCGCCTCTATCGCAAGCTGCTCGTTGCGCCGTCGAACATGCGGCCCCGCTTCCTCGACCTGATCGATCGCGAAGCCGAGCATGCCCGTGCGGGTCGGAAGGCACGGATTGTCGCGAAGATGAACGCACTCGTCGATCCCGAGACCATCGAGGCGTTGTATCGCGCATCGCGCGCTGGCGTCGAGATCGAGCTCGTGGTGCGAGGCATTTGCTGTCTGCGGCCTGGCGTTCCGGGCGTGAGCGACAACATCAGCGTCGTCAGCATCGTCGGACGCTTCCTCGAACATTCACGCCTGTTCTACTTTGCCAATGGCGGCGCCGAGGAGTTCTACATCGGCTCGGCCGACTGGATGCAGCGCAATTTCGATCGGCGCGTCGAGGCGGTTGCTCCCGTCGAGGATTCGACACTGCACGAACGATTGCGCAGTCTGCTCCGAACCTGCCTCGAGGACAATCGTCTGGCGTGGGAGCTCGCCGCCGATGGCAGCTGGCGTCAGCGTACCCCGAACGGCGTCGTCCATTCGACGCACGAGACTCTGCTGCGCGAATCGTGGGGGCTCACAACGCCCGATGGCCGGACGTCGGGAGAGATGCGCAGCGCGGCGTTGGTCTGAGGTCGTGGGTCACGATCCACGATCAACGATCCACGATCCACGATCCACGATCCACGATCCACTACTCAGCGTTCGTCTCCGTATCCTGAGATGACAGCACCGTGCCATCTGGCGCGACGATCTCCACCGGAACGCCCGCAACTTTGGCGAGCAGCGCCGACTTTCGGTGCGCGCCCCAGCACTCGAGCCGTAAGGTCGCGCGGGAATCGCTCGCGACAGGCGTGATGCGAATGGCGCGTTTCACCCAGCGTACGCGGAGCGTCTTCACCGCGCCGGTGTGACCGCGATCGAAGCCGTCGGCGATACGAAGGATCGCCGCAAGCCGGCGCACGCGGCCGCGCAACTCGCGGTCCAGGGAGCCATAGTTCCGATGCTTCTTCTTCGGCGGTGCCCCCCGGTGATAACGCGCGACGTTTGCGATCACGACCTGCTCGGCCGGCGGCACGCCCAACAATTCCGCGTGCACGATGATGTGATACGAATGCTTGTGATGGCGGTCGTAACTGATGTGGTATCCGACGTCGTGCAGGACCGCCGCGTCGGCCAGCTGCTGCCGGTCTGCGGGGCCGGCACCCAGGCGGGCACCTAACGAATCGAACAGCCGTAGCGCGAGACGCTGGACATTGTTGGCGTGCGGGACTTCGTAATGACATCGGGTGGCCAGCTCGCGCACCGATCGCTCACGCGCCTCGCCTGGATCGGCGACGACAGGCCGAACACGCGCTGCCTCGAGCAGGATCCCTTCGCGGATCCCGTAGCGTGAGACCTGAACGTCACGAGCCTCGAGCCGCGCCATCACCTCGGCGACGACAGCGAGACCGGCGACGATGATGTCGGCACGGTCAGCGTTCAAGCCTTGGACGTTACGGCGCTCGTCCTGACTCATCGCGTGAAGCATTTCGAGCAAATGCTCCACGTCTCCGCGAGGAATTCGCGCGGCGTGAACGCTACGCGCGGTGAAGATGCCCTGCCTCGTCAAGTAGAGACCAGCGAGGTTCGTGAACGTGCCACCGGATCCGATCAATGGCGCGCCCCGCCAATCCCGAACCGGGAGCTGAGGCCGCAACTGGGCGCGTACCTCTTTTCGCAGCGCGCGTAGCGCTTTCGGGCTCGTCGTGCCGTCTGGTAAAAAGCGCTCCGTGAGTCGCACGGCACCTAACGGCAGCGAGGAAAGCCGTTCGATCACGCCGTCTACGCTGAGCACGAGCTCGAGCGAGCCGCCGCCGATATCTGCGACCACCGCCCGCCCGGCGCCAAGCTCGAAGTGAGCGAGCGCGCTCCGGAAGCTGAGCCGCGCCTCCTCCTCGCCGTCGAGCACGCGGACGTGGAGTCCCGTCTGACGATGCACCCGACGAAGAAACTCGTCGCCGTTGCTTGCGTCGCGCACGGCGCTTGTTGCGACGGCCTCGATGCGCTCCGCGCCAAGTTGACGGGCGAGCGTCGCCATGCGCGCGATATCGTCTACGGCGCGCGTCATCGCATCATCGTCGAGCAGCCCGGAATCGACGAGACCCGCCGCAAGACGCGGCGCGGCCTTCATTTCGTCGACGACCTGTATTCCCCCCACGCCAGACACATCGGCGACGATCTGGCGGATGGAGTTGGAGCCGATGTCGATCGCCGCGATGCGACGCGCATCGGCCTCTCTCAACGCAGAGGAAATCGCAGCCACGTGAGGGAATCTACTTCGTCATTCCGAGGAGCGAAGCGACGAGGAATGACAGTCGCGTCACTGATCAGGAAAGAACACGGCGATCTCCGTGCCCGATCCAAGCGTGCTCATCGCGCGAACCGAGCCGCCGTGCGCCTCGGCGAGGTGCTTCACGATCGCGAGCCCAAGCCCCGTACCGCCGACCTCTCGGGAGCGTCCCGCATCCACGCGATAGAAGCGCTCGAAAATGCGCGGCAGGTGTTCGCGTGGAATTCCGATGCCGGTGTCACGAACGCCCACGACTGTCCCGCTGTCTTTGCGATCCGCAAAGACCGTAACACTTCCATTCGGTGTGTACCTCACCGCGTTCTCGACGAGATTCTGGAGAATCTGTCTCAGCGCGGTGGGATCAGCCGTCGCGCGTGAGGCACCGTTGGCGATGGCCGTACGGAGCTCGAGCCCTTTGCGCGCCGCCTCGTCATGAACGAGGGCCAGTGCCTCGGCGGCGGCCGCACCGATGTCTACGGATACCGGATTGGGAACCCAGCCACCGGATTCGTAACGGGCGAGATCGAGCAAATCGTCGACGATGCGCTGCATGCGGAACACATTCGACTGAATGGTGCCAACGAACTGTCGGCGCTGTTCGGGGGTGATGTCAGAGTCGAGCAGTGTTTCCGCGAATCCGCTGATGACCGTGAGCGGTGTCTTGAGCTCATGAGAAACATTGGCGACGAAGTCGCGTCGAATGGTCTCCAACCGCCGGCGAGTCGTTAGGTCCAGGAGGGCGAGCACGGCCCCTCCGTCCGGAAGTGGACGCGCGGTGAGCGCCAGCGTGCGACCGACGAACGACATCTCGCGAGGCTCCGTTGCCGTGCCGGACATTGCGTCCCGCAGCGCAGCGCGAACCGCAGGCTCCTGCGGCAGTCGATCGGCGGGGAAGGGAACGGGACTGGTCACTCCCAGGAAGCTTCGCGCGCTCTCATTCATGCGAACCACGCTGCCGCGCCCGCTCACCGCGACCACGCCTTCATTGATCGATTCGACCAGCGCCGACATCAGCGCGTCGTCGGATTCGAGCGCGTGGAGCCGCGTTGCCAACTGCTCCGACATCCGGTGCAGGGCGACCGCCAGATCTCCAACCTCGCCTGGAGCGGAAAGCGAAGGGCGCCGATCGAGATCGCCGGCGGCGATTGCCCGCGCTACGTCGCGCAACTCGACGACTGGCCGTGTCACGCTCCGCGAGAACAGGTACGCGAGCAGCAGGGTGCCGACGACGGCGATCAGTCCGGCGACCAGCACATCTCGCCGTGCACCCGAGACAATGTCACGCAATACCGCGGTGGTGATCGAGACGCGTACAAATCCTAACTGATGGCGAATCGCGACGTAGAGCTCGTCATCGCCAGCGGAAGCGCTGCGTCGATGCCCGACGCCCACTCCGGTGCTTCGTGCCGCGACCACCTCGGGACGCGTGGAATGATTCTCGAGATGCTGAAGCTCTTCCCCGTTGAAGTGTGAGTCGCCGCGTACCACCCCGGACGCGTCGATCAGCGTGACGCGGCGCTGAAGTGCCGCGCCGGCCGAATCGGCGAGGGCGTCCACGTCAATTCCAGGCTTCCACAGCATTCCGATCAGTCTCGCCTCACGAGTCAGCTCCGCCGTCGATTCCTCGACGAGGCGCGTCTCGAGCCGGCTCCCCGACAGCACGACGATGGCGGCGACGAGAAGAAAAACGAGGACTAGCGAGCCGAGGACGAGCCGCTTGGTGAGCGTCACGCGTGCACCCCGACGAATCGTTTCACGAGGAGCGGACCGTTTCGGCCTTCAACCGATAGCCAAAGCCACGAACCGTTTCGATGAGTGAGCCGGCGTGGCCGAGCTTCGCACGTAGACGCTGGACGTGCATGTCCACGGTGCGCGTCTGGATGTCGGGCGCTGCTTCCCACACCGTTTCCAGCAGGTGACCGCGCGCCTGAACTCGGCCTCGCCGCTCGGCCAGCATGAGCAGCAACTTGTATTCGGTCGGCGTGAGGTCGATGACGGCGCCTTCCACGACGACGCGGTGCTCGCTGCGATCGATGTGTATCGGTCCGATCGCGAGCACGTCGGATGGAACGCTGGGGCCGGCGGCCATGCGCCGAAGAATTGCACCGACTCGCAGCACGAGCTCCTGTGGGCTGAACGGCTTTGTGAGGTAATCGTCGGCGCCGAGTGCCAAGCCGCGCACACGATCCGCTTCTTCGACGCGCGCCGTGAGCATGAGCACGCCCACGCTCTGTGTCGCCTCGGAAGCGCGCAGCTGCTCGAGCACGTCGTAGCCGGAGACATCGGGAAGCATGAGATCGAGCACGATCAACGCCGGCTGTTCACGACGCGCGGCGTCGAGTGCGTCGGTGCCGGTGGCTGCGGTCGAGACGCGGTACCCAGCCTTCGCGAGATGATACACGATCAGCGCGACGATATCCGATTCGTCGTCGACGACAAGGATACGCTGCCCTGCTTGTGTGACCGCTTCGCCGCTGCCACTGCCGGGCGCTCCCGTCACGCGCGCGTACCTTCGCCGGCGTGTGCCGGCTGGTCGACCCGCGTCG
>DATEGN010000077.1:0-4630 GCA_035280125.1 Gemmatimonadaceae bacterium
GGCGGGCGCTCCCGCGGGTCGACATCTCCTATGTTGCGCGCGGCAGCAGTGGTCTCTTCGCGCGTCCCGGCGAGCATTATGGCGAAGTGTGGTACGCCATCGGCCCGCGCCAGGCAATGACCCGATCGACGACGGAACCCATTGTCCTGGAGACGGTGTATGGAGTCGCGGGCATAACGCCGCCAACGAACAAGACTGAATCCGCGTACTCCGGTTATCCACTGGTTGCGCACCCGGTCTGGGCGCCGCTCATTTTCTACGTGGTGTGGCCACTCGCCGTTTTCCTCATCTGGTTACTGACGCGCCGAGTGCCGACGCGTCCTTCGCCAAAAAAGAGCAGGCCACAGATGAGACCTCATCCAATCGCCGAGAAACCGTGATCTGCCGTCGCCTTGTTATTGCTTTACTACTCGCTCCCATCGTCACCACACTCGCTCAGAAGCCCATTCGCGTTGATCTCTCTCCCGAGAAAGTGAACGCGGAACCAACCAAGTTTCTCCCGATGGTTGGTAGTTGGGTTGTCACGCAGGAAGGCGATCAAAAGGTGATTCTTGTCGATGGCCGCGCGTGGAAAAAAGGACAGCCTGCCGGCGGTCTCGCCGACAACGCCCGCGCGATCTATGGCGCGCGGCACGAAGAGTTCATCGACAACGTCAGGGCGTTCGCGTATTTCCCGATCGCCGTCGCAAAGGACGTCGACAACTTCGAAAACGGTGAGATCTCGGTGCGCTTTCAGATGATCGGCGGCACGCTGGACCGCTGCGCTGGTATCATGTTCGATCTCAAGCCTAACGGCGATTATCTCGCCCTTCGGTTCAATGGGACCGAGGATAATCTGGTCCTCTGGACTTTTAACGGCGGTAAACGCAGCTTCGTCAAACGGGGTACGGAAAACATTCCGCTCGAGCTCGGGACCTGGCACGAGATCAAGATCGCCGTGCACGGCACGCAGATCGAGGGATATCTCGACGGTAAGCACTTGCTCGACTACACGCTTCAGTCGCCAGTCTCGGGGAAGGTTGGTCTCTGGTCGAAGACCGACAGCATGTCGGAGTTCGCCGACTTCACGGTCTCTCCAGCAGCCAAATGACTGTTCGTCAGGCAGCATTCCTGTCGGTGCTCGTGACGATGTGCTCGATCACCGCAGCGGCGCAGCGGTGCGCGCCACCCGATACCACCGCCGAGTGGTTTACGCGACAACGCGCGTGGCTCTCCGACGCGAAGCACGATTGGTCCGACGACCTATTCCGCAGCGCGCTCACGAGCGCCGCCTCGGTCGATGCCTCGCGTCCTCTCCGCGTGCAGGTCGGCGTTCAGAAGGAGGGAAGTGCTTCGACTGTCGCGGACACAGCCATTTTGCGGCGACTCCGCACGCTTGCCGCCACGCGTGGCTCGACCTGGCCGGTCCGAGCCGTCGTCGGCGCCGCGGGCGTGCGTTCGCTGTGGATCATCGCGCAAAACGACACTGCTCTCCAGCGCACAGTATTGCATCGCATGATGGAGTCGGGTCCGGACGAAGCGCTGGCCGCGGACGTAGCGGTCCTCGAAGATCGAGTGCGACTGCAGTCAGGACGGAAGCAGCTATATGGTTCGCAGCTTCGCATGGTGGGAGGCCGTTTCGCCCCGGCGCCGATCGAGGATTCGGCGCACGTCGATATGCGTCGCGATGCGGCCGGGCTTCCGCCGTTGCGTCAAGCGATGTGCACTCTCATGTCATCCTGAGCGAAGCGAAGGATCGAGCGTCCCTTGTTAGAAGCCGGCCACTTCGCGAAGTACGGTAGATCCTTCGTCGCTACGCTCCTCAGGATGACAATAGGCTCATGGACCACCGCTTTCGCCACCTTACGCCAGAGCTTCTCGCTTCCCTTTCCGCCGACGAAGTCGCGGACGCGATTGTGCAACACGTCCACTGGTGTGTGGCGGGCGCGTGGGGACGAGAAGCTCCGATCATCCGCGCCCTCCCAGTCGGAGTCCGCGCGATCTACACCACCTGGCTCGTTGACGCCGAGGTGAACGCGGGTGGGTTTCATCAGTATTTCTTCAACTCCTCGGGCCAGTATGCCGGTGACGCGCTCGCCGGCTACGAGCTCCTCGGCGCGGAGGAGTATGCTTCGATCATGCGATCCGCGATCGCGACCTTCGAGATCGATCGCGACCGACTCGGTACTGTCGAAGCGGACGACCCCGAGACGTTTGCCGACTCGCCGGCGCTCGCGGCACTCGGCGAGATCGATCAGCGGTACTACGCGTTAGGCGACCGGATCTACCATGCCTGGGCCGTTCTCGCCGTGTCGCGTTCCGAGCTGTTCTGAGCTCGCGAAATGACCAGCAACACTCGCTCAGCGCCGGCTCGGCTCCAGAACCAACACATGGCGAGTCTCCGCCTCGACCCGCTTCCGCGAGTACACGAGCGGGAAGTACTGGCCGTTGCCCCAGAGCGGCAGGAGGTCCGCATAATGCGGACTCTCTGGCTGCGCGGATTGGCCGGGGACATTGATCGCAACGGAGTTGTCGAAGTTGCCGAGGTCGATGATCTCACGGTACGACGCGCCTGAGGTCTGACGGAAGTTGGCGCCGCCGGTGGCCATCACGGTGTTCGCGTCACCGTCGCGCGCGAGCGGCGCCAGATCGAAGGCTGGCGAAATGGGATGCTTGAATTCGACGATGTGCAATTCGCCCCACGTCGCCTTGTCCGCGTTAGGGCCGAGCCGCCGCCGGAGAGTCGCCGAGGCACTGTCGAGTGCGACGACGGCAAGCGTGTCGCCGCGTCCACCGGCACGTAGTACACTGTCGATGACCGACCACGGCACACGATTGCGCAACGCCGCGGCGACTTCGCGCGGGTAGATCGCGCCCGCGACAACGCGCGGGAGCTCTGACGACCACGCCTCGAAGATCAGTGGCGCATGCGCAGTCTTCGACATGTGGAAGTCCCAGCTCTCGAGCGCGCGCACCTCTGGACGGGCTGCCGCACCGCCTCTCCTCGCCGCGGCCAGCAGGGATGGCACCACCTGACGCGCGAGGAGCGACAGGTCGTCGTGCTGAAGTCGCTCGAAATCCCTCACCGTAAAACGCGCGCTGTCGCGCAACACCTGATGCAGGCGATCCGCCCTGTACGATGGATGAGGAAACTCGTAACTTATCGGCGTGTCGTAGCTCGACGGCATGTACCGCAAGATGTTGTCGTTTGCCGTCGCGATGTAGCCCGTCGCCGGATTGTAGAGCTGCGGGAGCTGGCTCACGGGCACGAAGCCGCTCCACTCGAAGCGGCCGTCGCCCGGCACGGGGAGCAACCCCGACCAACTGCGCTGCGGCATGAGCCCCGACGCGATCCAGCCGATGTTTCCGTCCACGTCGGCGTAGATCATGTTCTCGTCAGGCATTTTCCAGCGCGCCATCGCCGCCTGAAACTCCTTCCAGTTCCGCGCGCGGTCGAGCGAGAGCGACGCGAGATACGCGGCCGTACCGGCCTCCTGTCCGACCATGCGAACGACGATCGCGCGTCCCCGCGCCTTGTCCACGCTCAGCACGGGACCATGCTTGCTGTACGACAACGTCACGACTCGCGACGCTTCGCCACGAACGGCGATCGTGTCGACGATGAGGTGCATCTCGGTCGTTGAGCTGGCCTCCTCGACGTAGATGTCCTGCTGATCCATCCCGACGATCGTGAGACCGAAAGCGATGCGCTCGTTATGCCCGATTGCGACGCCAGGGCTCGCCGGCTCACCGGAACCGATGACGTTCCAGCCGGGCGCCACGAGATGCGTGATATAGCGAACGCCGGGATTCGTGATCGCGCGGTGCGGATCGTTGGCCAGAAGCGGCTTGCCGGACGCGGTCTTCTTCCCACTCACGACCCAGTTGTTCGAGCCCTCGATGCGGCTGAAGGCGACGTCCGTGTACACCTCTCCCATACCGCCAAGCGCGCTCTGGTCGAGCCCAGAGAGATCCAGCCCTTCGACGGGGTCGAGCTCGTGATGCGGGTACGTATCCAGCAGCTCGTTCGCGCGCTTCAAACCAACGAGCGCAACGAGACGAGCGTGCAACAGCTCGCTCGTACCGTTGCCCACGCCGCTCAACGAGGTGACACGTGTCAGCGGCACCTCAGGCGTCCAGCGCTCAGGGAGAAAGCCGAGCAGCGAGAACTCGATAGGCAGCTTTTTGGGATTCGCCCGCACCTCGTCGATGTACGCATTGACGCCGCTGACGAATGCCGTGACGAGTGCCCGTGCATCATGAGCGTAGCTGTTCCACTCGGCTGCCAAGTCGCCACGGTACTTGAATAGTCGCGCGAGTCGGTCGCGCGTCACGTACGTCGGGCCGAGGACTTCGGCGAGACGTCCTTGGCCCGCACGTCGCCAGATTTCCATCTGGAAAAGGCGATCCTGCGCCGCGACATAGCCCTGGGCGAAGAACAGGTCATGCGTCGTACGCGCGTAGATGTGCGGGACCCCCCACCGGTCTCGCCGGACCTCGACGGGGCTGTTGAGCGCCGTTAGGCGGACCCGGCCGTCCAGCGTTGCAAGGCGGGCGCGCGCCGAGTCGCGCAGCTGGCTCGTGGAGAGATGGGCGACGACGCCGCTTGGCGGCAGGGTCGTCAAACGCTCGCTTTGCGCGCCTGCCGGAG